>NZ_JBHJTL010000048.1:0-63528 GCF_042264065.1 Streptomyces sp. NPDC056222
GCCCGGGCGCGGCGGGGGGGGGCCCCCCCCGGGGGGCCCCCCCCCCCCGTCCGGCGTTCCTGTGGTGCTTCGCACACTGTCCCGCCGCAGGTCAAAGGTGAGTTGACGGGTGTTCGCACAGCGTGGTGCACTTCCGGGGCCATTACGGCGGCAACAGAGGAAGTCCGGTGCGAATCCGGCGCGGTCCCGCCACTGTGACCGGGGAGTCGATCCCCGGGAGCCAGGAACTCTCACCGCCGGTCACGTCGAGCCAGGGCGCGGACCCTGAGTGAGGACACAGCGCCATGCCCGGCCGCAGTGCAGCCACAGGTGTATTCGCGTACGGCGCCGCCGCCGGTCTGGCCGCGGACCTGATCATCGGCGACCCCCGCCGCGGCCATCCGGTCGCCGTGTTCGGGCGCGCCGCCGGCTCCGTCGAGAAGCTTCTCCGGCGCGACCACCGCGGGTGGGGCGCGCTGCACACCGCCGTCTGCGCCGGCGGCGCCACGGCGATCGCGGCGCTGGCCGCGCGTGCCGTACGCGACCGCCCCGGAGCCGCCGCCGCCCTGACCGCCGCCTCCGTCTGGGCCGTCGTCGGCGGCACGACCCTGGGCCGGGAGGCCCGCGCCATCGGCGGGGCCCTGGCGGCCGGGGACCTGGAGGTGGCCCGCGAGCGGATGCCGCATCTGGTGGGGCGCGATCCGCAGTCGCTGGACGGTCCCGCGATGGCCCGCGCGGTGGTGGAGTCCGTCGCCGAGAACACCTCCGACGCCGTCGTGGGCGCCCTGGTCTGGGGCGCCGTCGCGGGCGTTCCCGGCCTGGTCGGCTTCCGGGCCGTGAACACCCTGGACGCGATGGTCGGCCACAGGTCCCCGACGTACCGGCGCTTCGGCTGGGCCTCGGCCCGGCTCGACGACGTCGCCGGCTGGCCGGGCGCCCGGCTGACGGCCGCGCTCGCGACGGTGGCGGGTGGCGACCCGAAGGGGGCGGCGAAGGCCTGGCGGCAGGACGCGGCCAGGCATCCGAGCCCCAACGCCGGTCCGGTGGAGGCGTCCTTCGCGGGGGCGCTCGGCGTACGGCTCGGCGGGACGCTCTCGTACGGCGGACGGGTCGAGCACCGGCCGGTGCTGAACGGGGAGGGCCGGGCCGTGGAGGTCGGGGACATCGAGCGGGCGGTGCGGCTCTCGCGCCGGGTGACCGCGCTGACGCTTGCGGTGTGTGTGGGTGGACGGATCGTGGCGGGCGCGATGAAGCGGAGGAAGGCATGAGAGGCGGGGGGCTGCTGGTCGCGGGGACCACGTCCGACGCGGGCAAGAGCGTCGTCACGGCGGGCATCTGCCGCTGGCTGGTCCGGCAGGGCGTGAAGGTCGCCCCGTTCAAGGGCCAGAACATGTCGTTGAACTCCTTCGTGACGAGGGAGGGCGCGGAGATCGGCCGCGCGCAGGCCATGCAGGCACAGGCGGCGCGCGTGGAGCCGACCGCGCTGATGAACCCCGTGCTGCTGAAGCCGGGCAGCGACCGCTCCAGTCAGGTCGTCCTGATGGGCAAGCCCGTGGGAGAGCTGAGCGCCAGGGGCTACCACGGCGGCCGGCAGAAGGAGCTCTTCGAGCCCGTCCTGGCGTGCCTGGAGGAGCTGCGGGGCACGTATGACGCCGTGATCTGCGAGGGGGCGGGCAGTCCGGCCGAGATCAACCTGCGGCGTACGGACATCGTGAACATGGGCATCGCACGGGCGGCGCGGCTGCCGGTGCTGGTGGTCGGCGACATCGACAGGGGCGGGGTGTTCGCCCAGTTCTTCGGCACGACGGCGCTGCTCGCGCCGGAGGACCAGAAGCTGATCGCGGGCTATCTCGTGAACAAGTTCCGGGGCGACGTGACCCTGCTCGAGCCGGGCCTCGACATGCTGCTCGGGCTGACCGGGCGCCGCACCTTCGGTGTGCTGCCGTACGCGCACGGGCTCGGCATCGACGAGGAGGACGGCCTGCGGGTCTCGCTGCGGGGCACGGTCCGCGAGTCGGTCGTCGCGCCGCCGGTCGGCGAGGACGTGCTGCGGGTCGCGGTCTGCGCCGTGCCGCTGATGTCCAACTTCACCGACGTGGACGCGCTGGCGGCCGAACCGGGCGTGGTCGTGCGGTTCGTCGACCGCGCCGAGGAGCTCGTCGACGCGGACCTGGTGGTCGTGCCGGGCACGCGCGGAACGGTCAAGGCGCTGACCTGGCTGCGCGAGCGCGGCCTGGCGGACGCGATCGCCCGGCGGGCGGCGGAGGGCCGGCCGGTGCTCGGCATCTGCGGCGGCTTCCAGGCGCTCGGCGAGCGGATCGAGGACGACGTCGAGTCGAAGGCCGGCACCGTCGACGGGCTCGGACTGCTGCCCGTACACGTCCGGTTCGCGCCCGGGAAGACACTGGCGCGGCCGGTCGGCGAGGCGCTGGGCGAGCCCGTCGAGGGGTACGAGATCCACCACGGCGTCGCGGACGTGCGGGGCGGCGAACCGTTCCTTGACGGATGCCGGGTAGGCGCGGTGTGGGGCACGCACTGGCACGGCTCCCTGGAGAGCGACGGCTTCCGCCGGGCGTTCCTGCGGGAGGTGGCGGCGGCGTCCGGCCGGCGCTTCGTCCCGGCCCCCGACACGTCGTTCGGCGCGCTCCGCGAGGAGCAGCTGGACCGTCTCGGCGACCTGATCGAGGAACACGCGGACACGGACGCGCTGCTGCGCCTGATCGAGAACGGCCCGCCGAACGGGCTGCCGTTCATCCCGCCGGGTGCGCCGTGAGGCCGGGCCCGCACATGAGCGAACGTCAGCGACTCGACCTTGAAGGAGTGACCACCCGATGAGCACCCGGTATCCGTTCACCGCCGTCGTCGGCATGGACGACCTGCGGCTTGCGCTGCTCCTGAACGCGGTGAGCCCGGCGGTGGGCGGTGTCCTCGTACGCGGCGAGAAGGGGACCGCCAAGTCGACCGCCGTGCGGGCGCTCGCGGACCTGCTGCCGTCGGTGGCGGTGGTCGCCGGGTGCCGGTTCAGCTGCGACCCGGGCGCGCCCGACCCGCAGTGCCCGGACGGGCCGCACACCGAGACGCCCGGCGCCGCCCGCCCCGCGCGGATGGTCGAGCTGCCCGTCGGCGCGTCCGAGGACCGGCTCGTCGGTGCGCTGGACATCGAGCGGGCGCTCGCCGAGGGCGTGAAGGCCTTCGAGCCCGGGCTCCTCGCGGACGCGCACCGGGGGATCCTCTACGTCGACGAGGTCAACCTCCTCCACGACCACCTGATCGACCTGCTCCTCGACGCCGCCGCCATGGGCTCCTCGTACGTCGAGCGCGAAGGCGTCTCCGTACGGCACGCGGCCCGCTTCCTGCTCGTCGGCACGATGAACCCCGAAGAGGGCGAACTGCGGCCGCAGTTGCTGGACCGCTTCGGTCTCACCGTCGAGGTCGCCGCCTCCCGCGAGCCCGAGCAGCGGGTCGAGGTCGTGCGCCGCCGGCTCGCGTTCGACGACGACCCGGCCGCCTTCGCCGCCCGCTGGGCCGACGAGGAGACCGCGCTGCGGGACCGCGTCGTCGCCGCACGCGAGCTGCTGCCGAGCGTCGCGCTCGGCGACGCGGCCCTGCTCCAGATCGCCGCGACCTGCGCCGCGTTCGAGGTCGACGGAATGCGCGCGGACATCGTGATGGCCCGGACGGCGACGGCGCTCGCCGCATGGGCGGGACGCACGGAGGTGACCTCCGAGGACGTACGGCAGGCCGCGCTGCTCGCCCTCCCCCACCGCAGACGGCGGAACCCCTTCGACGCGCCGGGGCTGGACGAGGACAAGCTCGACGAGACGCTGGAGCAGTTCAAGGGCGAGGACGGGGACGACGACCCCGACCCCGGTCCCGACGGCGGACCCGGCGGTGGTCCCGGCGGCGGTGTGCCGCCCCAGAGCGAAGGCCCCGACAACAGCACGCCCGAGGACGCGGGTTCGGACGAGGCTCCCGCACCCGCTCCGGGCGGGGGCGGCGGCGCCGGTGAGCGCGCCGCCGTCAAGGCCGCCGAACCCTTCCGTACGAAGATGCTCAGCGTGCCCGGACTCGGCGAGGGGGCGGCCGGGCGCCGCTCACGGGCCCGTACCGAGCACGGCAGGACCACCGGTTCCGTACGGCCCCGGGGCGCGCTGACCAAGCTCCACCTGGCCGCGACCGTGCACGCCGCCGCCCCGCACCAGAAGGCCCGCGGACGGACCGGTCCCGGCCTCGTGGTCCGCCGGGACGATCTGCGGCAGGCGACCCGCGAGGGCCGCGAGGGCAACCTCGTGCTCTTCGCCGTGGACGCCTCCGGCTCGATGGCGGCGCGGCAGCGGATGAGCGCCGTCAAGGGCGCCGTGCTCTCGCTGCTGCTCGACGCCTACCAGCGGCGCGACAAGGTCGGCCTGGTCACCTTCCGGGGACGGGACGCCGAAGTGGCGCTGCCGCCGACCTCGTCCGTGGACGCGGCCGCCGCGCGGCTGGAACAGCTCCCGACGGGCGGCCGCACGCCCCTGTCGGCGGGGCTCCTCAAGGCCCATGACGTGCTGCGCGTCGAGCGGCTCCGCGACCCGTCGCGCCGCCCGCTGCTCGTCGTCGTGACCGACGGCCGGGCGACCGGCGGCGGCGCGGACCCGGTGGCGCTCGCCGCCCGCGCGGCGCGGCTGCACGCCTCCGAGGGCACCGCGGCCGTCGTCGTGGACTGCGAGACCGGGCCCGTACGGCTCGGGCTCGCCGGAGAGCTCGCCCGCGAACTGGGCGGCACCGCCGTGACCTTGGACGAGCTGCGCGCCGACTCGATCGCCGGGCTCGTCAGAGACGTACAGGCAGGACAGACAACCAGGAGGGCCGCGTAATGCCGCAGGGACAGCCGACCGTCGTTCCCGACGACGGTCTCACCACCCGTCAGCGCCGCAACCGTGCGCTGGTGATGGTGCACACGGGCGTCGGCAAGGGGAAGTCGACCGCAGCCTTCGGCATGGCGCTGCGCGCCTGGAACCAGGGCTGGCCGATCGGGGTGTTCCAGTTCGTCAAGTCCGCCAAGTGGAAGGTCGGCGAGGAGAACGCCCTCAAGGCGCTCGGCGAGACCGGCAAGGGCGGCACCGTCACCTGGAACAAGATGGGCGAGGGCTGGTCCTGGATCCAGCGCGAGGTCGCCGAGGGCGAGCAGTCCCACGAGGACAAGGCGCGCGAGGGCTGGGAGCAGGTCAAGCGCGACCTCGCCGAGGAGAAGTACAAGTTCTACGTCCTCGACGAGTTCGCCTACCTGCTGCACTGGGGCTGGATCGACACCAAGGAGGTCGTCGAGGTCCTGCGCGACCGGCCCGGGCACCAGCACGTCGTCATCACCGGCCGCAACGCGCCGCAGGAGCTGGTCGACTTCGCCGATCTCGTCACCGACATGTCCAAGGTCAAGCACCCGATGGACGCCGGTCAGAAGGGCCAGCGGGGCATCGAGTGGTAGCACGTCTCGTCATCGCCGCGCCGTCCTCCGGCGCGGGCAAGACCACGGTCGCGACCGGCCTGATGGCCGCGTTCGCCGGCCGTGGCCTTGCGGTATCGCCGCACAAGGTCGGCCCGGACTACATCGACCCCGGCTACCACGCCCTTGCCACCGGCCGGCCGGGCCGCAACCTCGACGCGTACATGTGCGGTACGGGGCTGATCGCGCCGCTCTTCGAGCACGGGGCGCGCGGCTGCGACCTGGCGGTCGTCGAGGGCGTCATGGGTCTGTACGACGGTGCGGCCGACCAGGGCGAGCTGGCGTCCACGGCGCAGGTGGCGAAGCTGCTCAAGGCGCCGGTGGTGCTGGTCGTGGACGCCTCGTCGCAGTCGCGGTCGGTGGCGGCGCTGGTGCACGGGTTCGCGTCGTGGGATCCGGAGGTGCGGATCGGCGGGGTGATCCTGAACAAGGTCGCGACGGACCGGCACGAGCACCTGCTGCGGGAAGCTCTTGGCGGGTCGGGGGTGCCGGTCCTTGGGGTGCTGCGTCGGGCTCCTGCCGTCGCGACTCCGTCGCGGCACTTGGGGCTTGTGCCGGTGGCGGAGCGGCAGGCAGCCGCGGTCGCCGCCGTGGCGGCGCAGGGGGAGCAGGTTCTCCAGGGATGCGACCTGGATGCGCTCATGGCGCTTGCGCGGTCGGCGCCGCCGTTGCACGCCGAGGCGTGGGATCCTGCCCTCGCGGGGCGGCTGACCGCCGGTGGTGGGGTTGTGCCCACCCTCCCCCAGACTTCGTCCGGGGGTACCCCCACCGCCCCAGCGGAACAGTTGCCCACAACGCGGCCGGTAGTTGCCGTCGCCGGAGGCGCCGCGTTCACCTTCTCGTATGCCGAGCACACGGAGTTGCTCACCGCCGCTGGGGCCGACGTCGTCACGTTCGATCCCTTGCGCGACGAAGAGCTGCCCCCCGGGACCTCCGGGCTCGTCATAGGTGGCGGATTCCCCGAGATGTACGGGTCCGAGCTGTCCGCCAACGAACCCCTACGCAAGGCCGTCGCCGAGCTCGCCGCCTCCGGGGCGCCGATCGCCGCCGAGTGCGCCGGGCTGCTGTATCTCGCGCGATCGCTCGACGGGACGCCGATGTGCGGGGTGCTCGACGCGGACGCGCGGATGTCGTCACGCCTTACGCTCGGGTACCGGGACGCCGTGGCGGTGAGCGACAGTTCGCTCGCGGCGGCCGGGGCGCGGATGCGGGGGCACGAGTTCCACCGCACCGTGATCGAGCCGGGCGCCGGGGCGAACGCGGCCTGGGGGCTGCGGCAGCCGGAGCGCCGCGTCGAGGGGTTCGTCCAGCAGGGGGTGCACGCGAGCTATGTGCACACCCACTGGGCGGGCGCCCCGGAGGCGGCCGTGCGCTTCGTGGACCACTGCGCGAACGGCCCCGCCGCGTGAGATCAGCCGCCGGAGAAGCCCACCACGAGCCAGATGAAGGCCACACCCGCCACCGTGCACAACAGGGTGGAGCGGGCCCGGTGTTCGTGGTGGGCCTCGGGAAGGATCTCGGCGGCGGCGAGGTAGAGCAGGGCGCCGCCGAAGAACCCGAGATAGCTGCCGAGCAGTTCCTCCGGAAGGGTGAACAGCAGGGTGGACGCGGCGCCGACGATGGGTGCAAGTGCGTCGAGGACGAGCATCGTGATCGCCTTGCGACGGGCGTTCCCGTACAGGCTGGTGATCGTGTACGTGTTGAACCCGTCGGCGAAGTCGTGGCTGATGACGGCGAGCGCGACGGCGGCGCCCATGCCTCCGCCTACCTGGAAGGCGGCGCCGAGCGCGATGCCGTCCATGAGGCTGTGGACCACCATCGCGGTGGCCGCGGTGAGTCCGACCTGGGGCACCCTCTCGTCGGCACCGACCCCGTGCGCGGCCTGACGGACCGCAAGGAGACGTTCCACGACGTGGGCGAGGAGGAAGCCGCCCACGAAGAGCAGCAGGGCCTGCGGCACACCGAAGACCTTCTCGCCCGAGGCCTCCATGGCCTCGGGCAGCAGGTCGAGGCCGACGACGCCCAGCATCAGGCCGCCGGCGAGGCCGAGGACGAGGTGACGCCGGTCGGTGACGCGCTGCGCGGTCCAGCCGCCGAAGAGCGTCATGAGGAACGCGCCGAGCGCGACGAGAACGGCCATGCGCCCTTGCTATCGGATCGTGAGCGTCTCGCGCACATCACAAGGGCCGGCGTGGGGAGGCTGGTCGCATGATCACGGTGATCGGGAGCAGTGCGGGAGCCGACGCCGGCTCCTGGGCGGGCGAGGCGGCCCTGGTGGTGGACGTGCGGGGCGACGAGTTGACGGACACGGAAATCGACCTGGTCGAGAAGCATGTGTCCGGGGGCGGGACACGGGTGGTCGTGCGAGTGCTGGGAGATCCTGGATTCTTCGGGGTGGTACGCACGTTGGAGGAGCGCTTCGGGGCCGCGGAGCTCGAGGTGCGGCCCGGGCCGACGGCGGTGGGGCTGGCGTTCGCGCGCCTCGGTCTGCCGTGGGACGACGCCTTCGTGGTGGACGGCGCGGAGGTGCGCGGCCATGCGCTGAACCGGGCCGTGAACGTGTGCCGGGCCCATCCCAAGGTGGCGGTCCTGCCCGGGCCCGGGGTGGGCCCGGCGGAGCTGGGCGCTGAGCTGGTGCACCGGGTGGCGTCGCGGACGCTGGTGGTGTTCTCGGCGCTGGGCGATCCGTTCCGTGAGCGGTTCGAGCGGGTGGAGCCGGCGGAGGCGATGTGCCGGAGCTGGGACGGGGTGAGCCTGGTTCTGTGTCTCGACGAGTCGCGGGTGGAAGGGCCTCCTCCGGTGGTGACGGGGCCGCTGACGGGGCCGGGCCGCTGGGCGCTGCCGGATGAGGAGTTCGGGGCGGACGGCGTCGACGGCGGGTCCGTGCTGCCGTACGAGGCGCGGGCGCTGGCGCTCGCGCGGCTCGGGCCGCGGGCCGGGGATCTGATCTGGGACATCGGTACGGGCTGCGGATCGGTCGGGGTCGAATGCGCCCGGCTCGGCGCGGCGGTGGTCGCGGTGGAGAAGACGGCGTCCGGTGTCGAACGGATCCGGGCGAACACGGCCGCGCACGGCGTGGAGGTGCGGGCGGTGCACGGCGCGGCGCCGACGGTGCTGTCCCATCTGGCCGATCCGGACGGGGTGTTCATCGGTGCCGGCGGCAGCGAGCTGAGGTCGATCGTGCTGACGGCGGCCCGGCGTGCTCGGCGTGCGGTGGTGGTGGCGGTGACGGTTCTGGAGCAGGTGGCCGCGGTCCGCTCGGCACTGGCGTGCTGCGGTTTCGAGGCCGAGGGGGTGCTGCTGCAGTCCCAGCGGCTGCTCACTCTGCCGGACGGCTCCTCGACGATGGCGCCGGCGGCGCCCGTGTTCCTGGTGTGGGGTACGCGGTGAGCGGGGCGACGGTGGGGGTCGGGGCCCGCTCGGGGGTGTCGGTGGACGAGGTCCTCGATCTGGTCGCGGAGGCGCTGCGGGAGGCGGGTCTCACGGGTTCGGACGTGACGGTGCTCGCCACGTTGGAGGCACGGGCCGCGGAGCCGGGGATCGTGGGCGCGGCCGGGCGGCTCGGCGTGCCCCTGCGGGCGTACGGGGCGGAGGCGCTGGCCGCCGTGTCCGTACCGCATCCGTCCCGGGCTCCGCTGGCGGCGACGGGGACGGGGTCGGTGGCGGAGGCCGCGGCACTGCTCGCGGCGGGTCCTGGGGCCGAACTTCTCGTGCCGAAGCGGAAATCGAGGCGTGTGACGTGTGCTATCGCCCATTCTCTCCCGCTTCGCCCGAACGAAGATGCCTCCGCCGCACGGTTGTTGCCCCAGGGACAGGGGTACATCGCTGGTCAGACGGAGCCCCGTACACCCCCCACTCACCACCCGACGGCGGCCATGGATATCCACGCGCACACTGACGTCCACGATCTGCGTCACCACGGTGACGCAGAGGTACGGGACGAGAAGCTGATCGACCTCGCGGTCAACGTCCGCACGAACACGCCGCCGGAGTGGCTGCGCCGGCGGATCGCCGACTCCCTCACCGGCCTGGCGCACTATCCGGACGGGCGGGCGGCGCGGGCCGCCGTCGCCGAGCGCCACGACGTGCCGGCCGGGCGGGTGCTGCTCACGGCCGGGGCCGCGGAGGCGTTCGTCCTCCTCGCCCGGGCGCTGCCGGTGCGGCGGCCGGTCGTGGTGCATCCGCAGTTCACCGAGCCGGAGGCGGCGCTGCGGGACGCCGGGCACGTGGTGGGCCGGGTGCTGCTGCGGGAGGAGGAGGGCTTCCGGCTCGATCCCGCGGCGGTTCCGGACGACGCGGACCTGGTGGTGATCGGGAACCCGACGAACCCGACGTCGGTGCTGCACCCGGCGGAGACGATCGCTTCGCTGGCGCGCCCCGGCCGGACGCTGGTGGTGGACGAGGCGTTCATGGACGCGGTGCCGGGCGAGCAGGAGTCGCTGGCCGGGCGGACGGACGTGCCGGGTCTGGTGGTGCTGCGGAGCCTCACGAAGACCTGGGGTCTCGCCGGCCTGCGGATCGGCTACGTACTCGCACAGCCGGAGACGATCGAGACCCTCGCCGCGGCGCAGCCGTTGTGGCCGGTGTCCACTCCGGCGCTGGTGGCCGCGGAGGCCTGCATGTCGCGGGCGGCGCTCGCGGAGGCGGAGTTCGCGGCGCACCGGATCGGGGTGGAGCGCGCGCATCTGCTGGCGGGGCTCGCGGAGTTCGACGAGGTCCGGGCGGTCGCCGCGGCGGAGGGCCCGTTCGTCCTGATCCGGGTCCACCGCGCGGACGAGGTGCGGGAGCGGCTGCGGGCCCTGGGCTTCGCGGCGCGGCGCGGCGACACCTTCCCGGGTCTGGACCGGAACTGGCTCCGGCTCGCGGTCCGGGACCGGGTCACGACGAACCGTTTCCTGCAGGCCCTGGACCAGGCCCTGCTGATCACGGGCTGAGCGCGCGGGGAGGGCGGTGTCGTCACCACCGCCCTCCGCACGCGTCCCCCCTGAGGCCCCCCTCGGGTCGGTCAGCCGCGGGCGCGGCTGCGTGCCAGGACGAAGGCGCCGGCGCCCAGGGCGAGCAGAACGACGGCGCCGCCCGCCAGGTACGGGGTGGTCGAGCTGCCGCCGGTCGCGGCGAGGTTCTGACCGGCCGGGCCGGATCCGCCGTTCTGGGTCTTCACGCCGGCGGCGTCGGTGGGCTCCGCCGAGGGCTCCTTCGAGGGCTGCTCGCTCGGCTGCTCCGTGGGCTTCTCGGTCGGCTTGTCGGTGGGCTCGTCGGTGGGCTTCGTGCCCTTCGGCGTCTCGCAGGTCGCCTCCGCGAGCGTCACCACGCCGTTGACCTCGGCCACACCCAGCTTCAGCGGGTTGACCTCCACCTTCAGCTCCAGTGCGGTCGCGGCCGCGGTGCGCGAGGTGGTGGACGTACGGGACAGGTCGAGGGTCACGTCACCGACGCCCGGCACGGAGACCTTGGTCTGCCCGGCGGTCGACAGGGTGGTCTTCTTGCCGAAGACCGTCACGTGCCCGAGGACGTTGGCCTCGGCGACGGGCTTCTTGCCCGTCTCGCAGACGGCGTCGGCCGTGACTTTCTGGACCTCGATCAGGGAGAGTGCCCGGATGCCGGGGACGTGGACCCGCGCCTTGACCAGGTTCACATGACCCTCGGCCCTGTCCTTGTCGACCGTGGCCTTCGAGGTGGCGACGTCCGCCCGCAGGATGCTGATCGGCTTGCCGCCCTCGGCGCCCTCCACCTTCACGGTCAGCGCGGTCTTGTCCTCGCTCTCCGGCGCCTTGACCTCGTTGAGCGAGGTCCGCAGCGGCACGTCCACCGTCTTGTTCAGCAGGGAGACGTCGAGACCGGCCCGCAGGACGACGGCGGTGGCGCGGCCCTCGCCGCCGGTGGCCTGTGCCGCGGGGGCGAGCAGGACCACCGGCCCGACGGCCAGGGCGGCGACGGTCACGGCGGCCGCGGTACGGCGTACGGGCATGCGGAAGGTGTTGCTGTTCAAGATGGTGGAACCCCCACAGGAGACATGGCGTCGCCGGCCGCTCACCACGGGGACACGGGGTCGGCGCGGCGTCGGCGACTTGAGACACCGGAATCTTTACGCACTGAGAGTGAACCGACAGACACCTGACGTGAGTTCACTCCAAAGGGGGGTTTCCGCGCCCATATTCGATTCTTTCGACACACACGTTCCCGTGCGCCCCGCGCGTTGCGCAGTGCGCGGGGCGCGCACGGGAAGTGCTTCAACGAGGTGCGCCTCCGCCGGGTAACGGATCGTCAACCCGACGCACCACCGGGGGCCTCGCTCAGGTGGCGCGCCAGTAGCCGAGGGAGTGCACCCGCTCCTTGGGGAGCGCGAGCTCCTTGCGTACGTACGCGGAGAGCGTGCGGGTGGTCGCCGTGTCGCAGGCGATCCAGACGTACGGGTCGCTCCCGAGCAGCTCCGGCAGCTCGGCCCGCACGCGCTCGACGAGCGCCGCGCCGCCGCCCTGGCGCGGCACCCGGCGGACGTCGTGCCGGTCGGCGTCGAGGCGCAGCGGCAGTTCCTCGTCGGCGCCGTGGGAGGTCTCGAACCAGAGCGTGGCCGGAACGTCGGGCGACGAGTCGAGGAGGGAGTTGATGGCGGGCAGAGAGGCCGGATCACCGATCACGAGCAGCCGCTCGGGGCGCGGCTCGGGGGCGGTGAACCCGGTGCCCTGCAGGGTCGCCTCGATGGTGTCGCCGGGGGCGCAGGTGCGGGCCCAGTCACTGGCGGCGCCCTCATGGAGGGCGAACTCCAGACTGAAGGTTCCGGCCTCCGCGTCCGGGTCGACCAGGGTGTAGGCCCGCTGGTGCGGCTTGCCCGCGTTCTCGAACCAGAGCCGTACCCACATCGTCGGGTGGACACCGGCCGCGGCGAGGAGTCCGCCGTCCGTCATGTGCACCCGGCGGTAGTGCTCGGTGACCTGCTCGGCCCCCGTCACCGTGAATGTGAAGTCCCGACCCCGGAACAGTTTGAGGACGACACCCTCCCAGCCATGCCCCACCGCACTCTCCTCCCCTGCGAAGCTGTAGATTAATTTAGGTCAGCCTAACCTAAGAAGCACGGATGGGATCGGGATCGGATTGAGCGTCGAGGTCTACCGGGACAACTGGGGCATTCCACACCTGCGGGCGGCCGATCCCGACGAATTGTCCTTCGCCCAGGGGCGGGTGACCGCGGTGGACCGCGCCTGGCAGCTGGAGGTCGAGCGACACCGGGCACAGGGCACCACGGCCTCGTTCCTCGGCACGGGTGAGACCGGCTGGGACACCTTCGTACGGCGCGCCCGGCTCGCCGACACCGCGCGCCGCTGCTTCGACCGGCTCGACGCCGCGACGGCGCGGTGGGTGCGGGCATACGTGGACGGGGTCAACGCGGGCCTGCCGGAAGGCGCCGACCGAGCACCCGAGTTCGCGCGGACGGGGCTCACGCCCGGGCGCTGGGAGCCCTGGACGCCCCTTGCGGTCTGGCTCGCCACCCACATCCTCTTCGCGGGGATGCCCACCAAGCTGTGGCGGGAGGAGGTCGCGCGCCGGCTCGGCGAGGAGTGGACCGAGCTGTTCGCCACGGACGGGCCGGGGACGGCCGGCTCCAACGGCTGGGTGGTGTCCGGCGACCGCACGGCGAGCGGCGCGGCGATCGTGGCGGGCGATCCGCACCGCTTCATCGAGGCGCCCGGGGTCTACCAGCAGATCCGGCTGGCCTGCCCCGAGTTCGACGTGGTGGGCTTCGCCGTGCCGGGCGTCCCGGGCCTGCCCCACTTCGGGCACGCGGGGCGGGTGGCCTGGGCGATCACCAACGCGATGGCCGACTACCAGGACCTGTACCGGGAACGGCTGCGGCGGACCGCGGACGGCGGCGTCGAGGCCCTCGGCCCGGAGGGCTGGCGACCGGCGACGGCACACGTCGAGACGGTGGAGGTCGCGGGCGCGGAACCGGTCGAGATCGAGGTGATCGAGACGGCACGCGGGCCGGTGATCATCGGCGCCGACGGCGGGAGCGGTGCGGGCGACGGGAGCGGTACGGACTCGGACTCGGACTCCGGCTCCGGCTCCGGCTCCGGCTCCGGCTCCGGCTCCGACACCGGCTCCGGCTCCGGCTCCTGGGAGGCGATCAGTCTGCGGTACCCGCCGAGGGTGACCGGCGAGCTGGGCTTCGGCGTCCTGCCCGCGCTGCTCGCCGCCCGTACCGTCGCGGACGTGGACCGCGCGGTCGACGGCTGGATCGAGCCGGTCAACGTCCTCCAGGCGGCGGACGTGGACGGCGGCCTGCTGCACCGGGTCGCCGGGTTCGTCCCCGTACGCGACCGCGCCAACTCCCTCCGGGTCGTCCCGGCCTGGGAGGCCGCCCACGCCTGGCAGGACGGTGAGCAGGCCCCGACGCCCCGCGCGGACGTCGAGGGCCACGCCGTCATGGCCAACGCGCGCGGGATCGCGGCCCCGCTGGGTGCGGAGTTCGCCCCGCGGCACCGGGCGGAGCGGATCGCCGCGCTGCTCGACGGCTCGAAGACCTGGACCCCGGAGGCGATGACCTCCGTCCACACGGACACCGACAATCCCTCGGCGGCGCGTCTGCTGGAGGCGGTACGCGCCGTGGGCTCCCCCGACGCCCCCGCGTCCGCTCCGCTCTCCCCCGACGCGCTCGCCGTCCGCGCGCGGCTGCTCGACTGGGACCGGCGGATGGACGCGGAGAGTGTCGACGCCGGGCTGTACGCCGCCGTGCGCGGGGCTGTGGTGCGGCGGGTCGCGGGGCACCCGGCGTTCACGGCGCTGCGGGAGCCCGCCGCGCATCCCGCGGTGTTCCAGCCGTGGCTCGCGCTCGGGCCGCGCGTGGCCTTCGCCCTGGAGACGCTCCTCGCCGCCGGGCCCGTACCGGCCGCGGACATCGCGGAGATCGTCCGGGCGGCTCTGGAAGAGGTCGCCTCCGGGGAGGAGCCGCCCGCCTGGGGCGTGACGCACCGGCTCGCGCCGTGGCAGGCGCTGCCCGACACCGACGCCGAGGCGGCCGACGCCCAGTGGCCGGGCCTGGGCGGCGACCACGACTGCGTGCTGTCCACGTCCAGCGTGCCCGGGTTCACCGACCGCAGCGGACGCGCCTCGGCCGCACGCTACGTCTGGGACCTCGCCGACCGCGACAACAGCCTCTGGGTCGTGCCGTTCGGCGCCTCCGGCGTCGCCGGCGAGGCCCACCACCGAGACCAACTCCCCCTGTGGCTGCGGGGCGAACTCGCCCCCGTCACCACCGACTGGCACCACCTCACCAAGGAGTTCCCCCGTGACGACCACTGAGTCCGGACAGCCCGCACAGTCCAGACAGCCGGCCCACCTCCAGACCGTCGAGGGCTTCGGCACCGTCCGGATCGACCCCGTAGACCCGGAAGCCGACGCCGCCCTCATCCACGGCTGGGTCAACGAGGACCGCGCCCGGTTCTGGGGCATGGGCGGGACGACCGTCGACCAGGTGCGGGACATCTACGCGCACCTCGACTCGCTCACCACGCACCACGGCTTCCTGGTCCGCCGCGACGGCGAGCCGGTGGCGCTCTTCCAGACGTACGAGCCCGAGGCCGACCGGGTCAGCGAGTGCTACGAGGTGCAGCCCGGCGACATCGGGGTGCACATCCTGATCGCTCCGGCCGCCACCCCCGAACCCGGCTTCTCCGCCAAGCTGTTCGTCGCTCTGAACGACTTCGCCATGACCGGCCGCACGCGCGCCGTCGCCGAGCCGGACGCCGACAACGAGAAGGCGCTCGCCCGGCTGGTGCGCGCCGGGTTCGAGCTGGGCCCCGAGGTCGTCCTGCCGGAGGTGGACCTCCCGGAGGTCTTCATCCCGGAGAAGAAGGCGCGGCTCGCCTTCCTGACCCGCTGACGGAGTGGGTACGGGCCCGGTGCGACCGGCACCGGGCCCCGCGTACAGCCCCGCCTCAGCCGATCACACGGCCGTTCACGACGACCCGCCGCGGCGCCGCGAGCACGCGGACGTCCGCCCTCGGGTCCTCCTCGTAGACGACCAGGTCCGCCGGGGCGCCCTCCTCCAGGGAGGGGCGGCCCAGCCAGGCTCGCGCGCCCCAGGCCGTCGCCGAGAGGGCCTCCAGCGGGGGGATGCCGGCCTTCACCAGCTCCTCGACCTCGGCCGCGACCAGGCCGTGGGCCAGGGAGCCGCCGGCGTCCGTGCCGACGAAGACCGGGACGCCCGCGTCGTACGCCGAGCGGACCGTGTCGTACCGGCGCTCGTACAGCCGTCGCATATGCGCCGACCAGCGCGGGAACTTCTTCTCGCCGCCTTCCGCGAGCTTCGGGAACGTGGCGATGTTGACGAGCGTCGGGACGATCGCGACGCCCCGCTCGGCGAAGAGCGGGATCGTCTCCTCGGTGAGCCCGGTGGCGTGCTCGATGCAGTCGATGCCCGCCTCCACCAGGTCCCGCAGCGAGTCCTCCGCGAAACAGTGCGCGGTGACCCGTGCCCCGAGCCGGTGGGCCTCGGCGATCGCCGCCTCGACCTCGGCGCGGGGCCAGCAGGCGCCCAGATCGCCCGCGTCCCGGTCGAGCCAGTCACCGACGAGCTTGACCCAGCCGTCGCCGCGCCGGGCCTCCTGCGCCACGTACGCGACCAGCTCCGGGGGCTCGATCTCATGGGCGTAGTTGCGGATGTAGCGGCGGGTCCGGGCGATGTGGCGGCCCGCGCGGATGATCTTCGGCAGGTCCTCGCGCTCGTCGATCCAGCGCGTGTCGGAGGGCGAGCCGGCGTCCCGGATCAGGAGTGTGCCCGCGTCGCGGTCGGTGAGGGCCTGCTTCTCGCTGGTGATGTCGTCGACCGGGCCGTGCTGGTCCAGGCCGACATGGCAGTGCGCGTCGACGAGCCCGGGCAGGGCCCAGCCCTCCACGGTCAGCGCGTCGCCGGACGGCCGGGTGTACGTGATCCGCCCGTCGACGGCCCACAGCTCGTCCCGTACGTCCTCCGGGCCGACGAGCACCCGCCCCTTCACATGCAGCACCACGTGATCGCTCATATCTGCACTCTACGAGGGGCGGGCGGCCGCTCGGACGGTGGTCGTTCGCCGATCGCCGCACCGAAGCGGACACGAGGGGCGGGAGGGCCGCTCGGTACCCTGAACCGACGCTCCACCCTCCCCCGGACTCCGTCCGGGGACCCCCAGCTCCACCAGCACCGAACCGATCCGAAGAAGGCACCGCCGTGACCGTGACACACCCGCTTCTGGACCTGGCCCCGCTGACCGCCGCGCACTTCGCGTCCATCGAGCGGCGCGTCGCCGCCCTCCTCTCGACCGAGCAGGACGTGGTGATCACCCAGGGCGAGGCGCTGCTGCCCCTGGAGGGGTGCATCCGCAGCGGGGCCCGGCCCGGCTCCACGGCGCTGAACATCGTCACCGGGCCGTACGGCCAGACCTTCGGCAACTGGCTGCGCGACTGCGGCGCCACGGTCGTGGACCTCGAGGTGCCCTTCCACACGGCGGTGACGGCCGCGCAGGTGGAGCAGGCGCTGGCGGAGCACCCGGAGATCGACTTCGTGTCCCTGGTCCACGCGGAGGCGGCGACCGGCAACACCAATCCGGTCGCCGAGATCGGCGCGGTCGTACGGGCGCACGGTGCGCTGTTCTATCTGGACGCGGTGGCGTCGATCGGCGCGGAGCCGGTGCTGCCGGACGCGTGGGGCGTCGACATGTGCATCATCGGCGCACAGAAGGCGATGGGCGGTCCGGCCGGGGTCTCGGCGGTCTCCGTCAGCGAGCGCGCGTGGGAGCGTTTCGCCGCCAACCCGCAGGCGCCGCGCCGTTCGTACCTCTCCCTCCTGGACTGGAAGGAGCGCTGGATCGACGGTGGCCGCAAGGCGCTGCTGCACGCCCCGGCGCAGCTGGAGATGCTGGCTCTGGAGGCGTGCGTGGAGCGGATCGAGGCCGAGGGCCTGGACGCACTGATGGCCCGTCACTCCGCCGCGGCCGCCGCGACCCGCGCGGGCGTCCTGGCCCTGGGCGGCGGTCTCGAGCCGTACGTCCGTGACGCGAAGGACGCGGCCCCGGTCGCGACGACGCTGCGTTCCCCTGCGGGCGTCGACGCCTCGGAGCTGGTCGCGAAGGCGCTGGCGGCCGACCCGTCGCTGCCGCTGATCGCCGGCGGCGGGGCGCTGGCGAAGGAGATGATCCGGGTCAACCACTACGGCGTGGACGCGACTCCGGGCGCGGTCCAGTCCTCACTGGCGGCGCTGGGCGCCGCCCTCGGCGAGACGGGCCGCCCGGTGGACCTGGAGGCCGCCCGCCGCGCGGTCACGGAGGCGTGGGGCACCCACTAGGACCCCGGGCCCCGGAGGGCCTGGGCGGTGCGCGGAAGACGGGCGGGGCCCACGGGCCCCGCCCGTCTTCGTATGCCCGCACCGCCGCGAGCACCATTGCCCGCGCTCCGAGCCCCCGAGGGCCGCATTCCCGCGAATGCCACGGAAATACCGATTCGAATTCCCGGGGAAGATTCTTCAAGCGAATTCCCCTATACCTTCCGCAGTTCTTCTGCCCGGATTCCCCGACCTCAAACACCAAGATTCTCATCAACATTCCTTCCACATTCCGGTCCTGTGATCGACTCCACATGGCGCCCGTTTTGCTCAGATATATACGGCCAAAACAGCCGCAATTCGCGCCCGCGCGAATAACACACCCGGCAGCTCCCGCACACCCCGCTCGCGCATGCAATCCACGAAATTGCTCGGTAAATTCCCTCGCTATGACCGCAGCACAAGCAGCCATGACCCTGACTCTGGAAAGCCCGCGCGTGGAGGACGGAGCGGCGATGTGGCGCATCGCCCGCGATTCCGAGGTCCTGGACCTGAACTCCCCGTACAGCTATCTGCTGTGGTGCCGTGACTTCGCCGCCACCTCGCTGGTCGCGCGCGCCGCCGACGGCGAGCCGGTCGCCTTCGTCACCGGATATCTGCGCCCGGACCGCCCGGGCACCCTCGTCGTCTGGCAGATCGCCGTCGACGCGGAGCACCGCGGCCGGGGGCTGGCCGGCGTGCTGCTCGACGCGCTCGCCTCGCGGGTCGCCCCCACCGCCGTAGAGACGACCGTCACCCCCGACAACACGGCCTCCGGCCGGCTCTTCACCGCCTTCGCCGTACGGCACGGGCTCCCCCTGGAGCGCGAGGTCCTCTTCGACGGAGGCCTGTTCCCCGACACGTCCGACGGTGCCGGCCATCTGCCCGAAGTACTGCACCGCATCGGCCCCTTCCCCCACACCGGAGCTTCGCTGTGACCATCACCCCGCCCGTCCTCAGTGTTTTCGAGACCCTGGAGTCGGAGGTGCGCAGCTACTGCCGTGGCTGGCCCACCGTCTTCGACCGCGCGCAGGGCGCGCGCCTCACCGACGAGGACGGCCACACGTACCTGGACTTCTTCGCGGGCGCCGGCTCGCTCAACTACGGCCACAACAACCCCGTACTGAAACGGGCCCTGATCGACTATCTGGAACGCGACGGGATCACCCACGGTCTCGACATGGCGACCACCGCCAAACGGACCTTCCTGGAGTCCTTCGAGGAAGTCGTGCTGCGACCGCGCTCGCTGCCGTACAAGGTGATGTTCCCGGGGCCGACCGGCACCAACGCCGTGGAGGCCGCGCTGAAACTGGCCCGGAAGGTGAAGGGCCGCGAGTCGGTCGTGTCCTTCACCAACGCGTTCCACGGAATGTCGCTGGGTTCGCTCGCCGTCACCGGCAACGCCTTCAAGCGGGCCGGTGCGGGCATTCCGCTGGTGCACGGCACTCCGATGCCGTTCGACCAGTACCTCGACGGTCAGCTGCCGGACTTCCTCTGGTTCGAGCGGCTGCTCGACGACCAGGGCTCCGGGTTGAACAAGCCCGCCGCCGTGATCGTGGAGACGGTGCAGGGCGAGGGCGGCATCAACGTGGCCCGGCCCGAGTGGCTGCGGGCGCTCGCCGACCTGTGCCGGCGGCAGGACATGCTGCTGATCGTCGACGACATCCAGATGGGCTGCGGCCGCACGGGCGCCTTCTTCTCCTTCGAGGAGGCCGGCATCACCCCGGACATCGTCACGCTGTCGAAGTCGATCAGCGGTTACGGGCTGCCCATGTCGCTGTGCCTGTTCCGGCCGGAGCTGGACGTGTGGGAGCCGGGCGAGCACAACGGCACCTTCCGCGGCAACAACCCGGCCTTCGTCACGGCGGCCGCCGCCCTCGACACGTACTGGGCCGACGGCCAGATGGAGAAGCAGACCCTCGCCCGTGGCGAACAGGTCGAGCAGGCGCTCCTCGCCCTCTGCGAGGAGAACTCCGCCGACGGCGCGCACTACCGCGGCCGAGGCCTGGTGTGGGGTCTGGAGTTCGCCGACCGGGCGCGGGCGTCGAAGGTCTGCGCGCGCGCCTTCGAGCTGGGGCTGCTGCTCGAGACCTCGGGCCCGGAGAGCCAGGTCGTGAAGCTCCTCCCGCCGCTGACGATCACCCCCGAGGAGCTGGACGAGGGGCTGCGCACGCTGTCCCGAGCGGTCCGCGAGACCGTCTGAACCACCTGTACCACCCCTAGACGTAAGGGAGTTGCACCACCGTGATCGTCCGATCGTTCAAGGACATCGAGAACACCGAACGCCATGTGCGGGCCGCGTCCGGCACCTGGGAGAGCAAGCGGATCGTCCTCGCCAAGGAGCGCGTCGGCTTCTCGCTCCACGAGACCGTGCTGTACGCGGGCACCGAGACGTCCATGTGGTACGCGAACCACATCGAGGCCGTCCTGTGTGTCGAGGGCGAGGCCGAGCTGACGAACGACGAGACCGGCGAGGCGCACTGGATCGAGCCGGGCACGATGTATCTGCTCGACGGCCACGAGCGGCACACCCTGCGCCCCAAGACCGACTTCCGTTGTGTCTGCGTCTTCAACCCACCGGTCACCGGCCGGGAGGACCACGACGAGAACGGGGTCTACCCCCTGCTGACGGAGGAGGGCTGAACCATGACCGACGTACTGACGGGCACCGACCTGTACCCGACCCGCGGCGCCGGCGAGGTGCTGACTCCCCGCCGTGACCCGGTGGTGTGGAGCGACGCCCCGGGCCTGGAGACCTTCGAGCGCGACGGCTTCCTCGCCCAGCCCGATCTGCTGACCGACGACGAGGTCGCCGTGTACAAGCGGGAGCTGGACCGGCTGATCGCCGATCCGGCCGTACGGGCCGACCCGCGCGCGATCGTCGAACCGAAGTCGGCCTCCGTACGGTCGGTCTTCGAGGTCCACCGGATCAGCGAGGTCTTCGCCCGGCTCGTGCGCGACGAGCGGGTGGTCGGCCGGGCCCGCGAAATCCTGGGGTCGGACGTGTACGTCCACCAGTCGCGGATCAATGTGAAGCCGGGCTTCGGCGCGTCCGGTTTCTACTGGCACTCGGACTTCGAGACCTGGCACGCGGAGGACGGGCTGCCGCGGATGCGGGCGGTGTCGGTGTCGATCGCGCTGACCGAGAACCACGACACCAACGGCGGCCTGATGATCATGCCGGGCTCGCACCGGACGTTCCTCGGCTGCGAGGGCGCCACCCCGAAGGACAACTACAAGCGCTCGCTGCAGATGCAGGACGCGGGCACCCCGTCGGACGAGGCGCTGACCTCGCTCGCGGACGCGCACGGCATCCGGCTCTTCACGGGCCGGGCCGGTTCGGCGACCTGGTTCGACTGCAACGCCATGCACGGCTCGGGCGACAACATCACGCCGTTTCCGCGCAGCAACGTCTTCATCGTCTTCAACAGCGTGGAGAACGCGGCGGTGGAGCCGTTCGCGGCGCCGGTGCGGCGGCCGGAGTTCATCGGGGCGCGGGACTTCACGCCGGTGCGGTGACCCCGGACGGGCTCGAGGGTGCGGAGTGAGGACTGAGGGGTGCGGGGGCCCGGGCGGGCCCCCGCGGGTCCCTCACAGCGCCGGGTAGTCGGTGTAGCCGCGGTGGTCGCCGCCGAAGAAGGAGGCGCGGTCCGGGGTGTTGTACGGGCCGTCGTTCCTCAGCCGGGCCGGCAGGTCGGGGTTGGCGATGAAGAGCTGGCCGTACGCGACCATGTCCGCGGTCCCGTCCTCGATCAGGGCCAGCGACTCGGCCCCGGTCGGGCCCTCGGTCGCCGGGTTGAGGACGAACGTGCCGGAGAACCGCTTGCGCAGGGTGAGCGTCAGCCCGCGGATGTCCGGGCCGGCCTCGGTGACGTGCAGATAGGCGATGCCGAGCGGGTCGATCGCCTCGACCAGCGCGGTGTACGTCTCCTCCGACCCGGTCTCCGTGATGTCGTTGTAGGGGTTGGCCGGGGAGATCCTCAGGCCGGTGCGCTCGGGGCCGATCTCGGCGGCGACGGCCTCGACCACCTCGACGGCGAACCTGATCCGGTTCTCCACGGAGCCGCCCCACTCGTCGGTGCGGTGGTTGGAGCCGGTGGCGAGGAACTGGTGGACGAGGTAGCCGTTGGCCCCGTGGATCTCGACGCCGTCGAAGCCGGCGTCGACGGCGTTGCGCGCGGCGGACGCGAAATCGGCGACGGTGGCGCGCACCTGCTCGGCGGTCAGCTCGCGCGGGGTGACGAAGTCCTTGAAGCCGTCGAGCGTGTAGAGCTGCCCGTCGGGGCGGACGGCGGACGGGCCGACCGGGTGGAGGTCGCCGTCGAGGAGATCGGGGTGTCCGATCCGGCCGGAGTGCATGAGCTGGGCGAAGATCGTGCCGCCGCGGGCGTGGACGGCGTCGGTGACCTCGCGCCAGGCGGCCGTCTGCTCGGCGCTGTGCAGGCCGGGGGTGTTCGGGTAGCCCTGACCGACGGCGGAGGGCTGCGTGCCTTCGGTGATGATCAGGCCGGCGGAGGCGCGCTGGGCGTAGTACTCGGCCACCAGCGCGGTCGGGGTCCGGCCCTCGTTGTGGGCGCGACTGCGGGTCATCGGGGCCATCGCGATGCGGTTGGCGAGCCGTGCGCCGGCGAGGTCGATGGGATCGAAAGCGGTGGTCATGGCGGCCTCCGAGGCATTTATGTGGTCGGCCAAGTATTTGGCCCGACGCCACTGTAACGCATTACTTGGCCGACCAAGGTAATCTGGGGAGCCTCCCCCGCAGGAGCCCGCCGCAAGGAGCCAGCGATGCCCGAGTCCCCGTCCGCGCCGCCGTCGGACCCCGTCTGTAGCGGCCCACTGCCGACCGCCGCACAGGGCGGACCGGTGAGCCATGCCCTCGCCCGGGTGGCCCGGCTGCACCGCATCGCCGCGGGCCGGCTGCTCAAGGAGGTCGGGCTCTTCCCGGGCCAGGAGTTCCTGATGATGTGCCTGTGGGACTGCGGGCCGGTCCGGCAGTCCGAGCTGATCAAGGCGATGGGACTCGACGCCTCGACGGTCACCAAGATGCTCCAGCGTCTGGAGCAGAGCGGGCATGTGCGGCGCAGCCCGGACCCCACCGACCGGCGCGCGGTGCTCGTCGCGGCCGCGGACGAGGGCGGCGCGCTGCGGTCGGGGGTCGCGGACGTCTGGACCGGCCTGGAGGAGTACGCCCTGGCCGGCCTCACCCCGGCCGAACGCGCCGACCTCGCCCGGCTCCTGAGCAAGGTCGAGGGAAACCTGTGCGCGGAGGCGGGCGTCGCCGAGCTGGGCGACTGCTCGGAGGCGAAGGCGGGACGCGGGGCGTAAGGGTGCCCGGCCCATCCGGGTGCCCGGCCCATCCGGGTGTCCGGGATGACCCGGCTACCCGGCCACCGGGCCACCGGGCCACCGGGCCACCGGGCCACCGGGCCACCGGGCCATGATCCGCCGGCCGCCCCCTGGCCACGGCGGAGCAGCCGTCAACCGGCCAGGACGTCCAGGGCGCGGTCCACGTCCGTCGCGCTGTTGTAGAGGTGGAAGGACGCCCGCAGGAAGCCCACGCGGGCGGACATCAGGACGCCGGCCGCCCGGAGCGCGGACTGGCGGTCACCGAGGCCCGGCATGCCGACGACACCGGAGACGTCCGGAACGGGCTCGTGCCCCAGTTCCACGAGACCCGCCCGGAAGCGGGCCGCGAGCGCCTTGTTGTGGGCCTCGATCCGCTCGATGCCGATCTCTTCGAGCAGGGCCAGCGAGCGGGCGGCCCCGTGGTACGAGAGAAAGGCCGGCGGCTCGTCGAACCGTCGCGCCGACCGGGCCAGTTCGCGCACCGGTCCGTAGCTGTTGACCCACAGCTCCTCGCCCGTCACCCATCCCGCGTGGATCGGGACCAGGGTGTCCTGCGCGTCCTCGGTGACGGTGAGGAAGGACGCCCCGCGCGGGCAGAGCAGGAACTTGTAGCCGCCGGCCACCGTGTAGTCCCACTCCCCCGCCCGCAGCGGCAGCCAGCCCGCCGACTGCGTGGCGTCGACGAGCGTACGGGCGCCGTGCGCGGCCGCCGCGGCCCGTACCGCCGCGAAGTCGGCCGTCCGGCCGTCCGCGGACTGCACGGCGGAGAAGGCGACGAGATGGGTCTCGGGGCCGATGGACTCGGCGAGCCGCTCCAGCGGGACGAAGCGGGTCTTGAGGTCGCCGCGGACCACGAACGGCGTGATGACGGAGCTGAAGTCGCCCTCGGGGAAGAGGATCTCGGCCCCCGCCGGCATCGACTGGGCGATCATCCCGATGTGGACGGAGACCGAGCTGCCGACGGCCACCCGGTCCGGATGGACCGACATGAGCCGGGCGTACGTGGCGCGGGCCTCCGCGACGATCTCGAAGTCACCGGCGCCCGCCGGCCTCCCGTCCGCGGTCTCCTCGGCGAGCAGGGTGATCGCCTCGATGGTGCGGCGCGGCAGCAGCGCGCAGGCGGAGGTGTTCAGATACGTCTGCTTCGGCGCGAACTCGGCTCCGCCGAGTGGTTCGATGGCATCCATGGCCCCAGCCTGGGGGCCCTCCGACCCGCCGTCAATTGCCTTCGATCATGGGGAGAAGCCAAGCCCGGCTTATGTGCGCAGGTCAGAGGCGTGTCGTGGCGCGGAGTCGGTGCACGCGCCGCCGAGGACGACCGGAGGCCGGACGCGTTCCCGGGCACCCGGGAACGCCTCGGCCCCGGACGGTCCGCGTCCGGGGCCGGGGCCGGGCTCCGAGGGAGGGGCGGGGTCGGTCAGACCTCGCAGGTGCCGTCGGCGTCGCACGCGGCGGCGTCGCCACCGATCGGCTGCAGCGCCCGGCCCTGCCACGCCTGTTCCAGGGCCTGGGTGAAGACCTCGGCGGGCTGCCCGCCGGAGATGCCGTAGCGACGGTCGAGGACGAAGAACGGCACGCCGTTGGCGCCGAGTTCGGCCGCCTCGCGCTCGTCCGCCCGTACCGCGTCCGCGTACGCGCTCTCGTCGGCGAGCACGGACCGGACCTCGGCCTCGTCCAGACCGGCCTCGACTCCGAGCCGTACGACGGTCTCGGCGTCGAAGACGGAGCGCTCCTCGGCGAAGTTGGCGCGGTAGGCGAGGTCGAGCAGCTCGTTCTGCCGGCCGCGCTCCTTGGCGAGGTGGAGCAGGCGGTGGATGTCGAAGGTGTTGCCGTGGTCGCGGCCCTCGGTGCGGTACTCGAGCCCCTCGGAGTGCGCGTTGGAGGCGACATGGGCCTCCATGGCACGGGCCTCGTCCAGGGTGCGGCCGTACTTCTTCGCCAGCATGTCGATCACCGGCGCGGTGTCGCCCTTGGGCCGGTTCGGGTCGAGCTCGAAGGAGCGGTGCACCACCTCGACGTCGTCACGGTGGGCGAAGTCCGCGAGCCCCTTCTCGAAGCGGGCCTTGCCGATGTAGCACCACGGGCAGGCGATGTCGCTCCAGATCTCGACGCGCATGTTCTTGCTTCTCTCCGGGGTCGGGGGATGTTCCGTGCCGGGAACACCGCCGGGCGCCGAAATCATTCCGTCGCGGGGCCCACTGTGAGGCGGAGCACGAGGTGGTTGCCGGAGCGCGGGGCGTCGGCGTCCGGGGTCCAGCCGTGGGCGGCGTAGAAGGCCTGGGCCCGCTCGTTCCGCTCGAAGACCTCGAGCCGGGCGGTCTCGACCCCCGTGGACCGCCAGATCTCCAGGCAGGCGCGGTGGAGCGCGGTGCCGACCCCGGCGCGCCACCGCGCGGGCAGGACATGGAGCTGGGTGAGTGTCATGACCCCGTCGACCGGGCCGTAGGCGGCGACGCCCACCATCCGTCCGTCACGTTCGGCACAGAGCACGGTGCCGCGCTCCACGGCCCTGCTCCAGCCCTCCCTGGAGCGGGCGAGCTCCTCGGGACCCTCGAACTCGATGTCGGGGATGTGGCCGCGGTAGTAGGTGGACCGGGCCTCCAGGTGCAGGGCGGCGATGGCGTCGAGGTCGTCGCGGGTCGCAGTTCTGATCATGACAACAGGGACGCGAAGAGCCACGAAGCCGGTTGCGGCGCGGAGCCGCCGGGGCCGACCGAGGCCGCTCCCGCTGGTCAGCGCCCGCCCCTTGGACGTTCCGCCGAGCGGGGCCGGCGCGCCTTGGTCGGTACGGCGCCTTGCGGACGGGTGGGCAGGAGCACTGGACTGCCAAGGTCGACACGGCGGCGTCGCCGGTAACAGGTCGCCGGTACAGAAGGAAGCGCATGACACCCCTGCCCGACGGCCGCACAGCCTGGCCCGAGGAGTTCGTCGATCGCTACTGGATGGCCGGGCACTGGCGTGGCAACACGCTGGACAACCTGCTCCGCGGCTGGGCTGCGCAGTACGGGCCGCGGACCGCGCTCGTGCACGGCGCCACCCGCGTCACCTACGGGCAGCTCAACCGGCGCGTGGACCGCATGGCCGCCGGATTCCGGCTGCTCGACCTCCGGCCCGGACAACGGGCCGTCGTACAGCTCCCCAACGTCTCCGAGTTCGTCGTCACCGTGTTCGCGCTGATGCGCGCCGGTGTCGCCCCCGTGCTCTGCCCGGTCCGGTACCGCGCGGCCGAGGTGTCCCACCTCGTGCGGGTCACGGAGGCCGTCGGCTATGTCGGCCCGTCGGCGTACGAGGGCTTCGACCACACGGCGATGGCCGCCGGCATCGCGGCCCAGGGGCCCTTCCTGCGCAGGGTGTTCACGTACGAGGAGCCTGGCGCCGAATCCCCGTACGGCGGCTTCACGACCGACCCGTCGGGCTGCCACTACTTCCCGCTGGGCTCCGTCGACGCCCCGCCGGCACCGACGCACGCGCCGAGCGCCGACCAGGTGGCCTTCTTCCTGCTCTCCGGAGGACCCGACGGAACGCCCAGGCTCGTTCCACGCACCCACAACGACTACGCCTACCAGGCGCGGGCCGCCGCCGAGCTGGTGTCGCTCACCGAGGACGACGTGTACCTGGCCGCGCTGCCCACCGGGTCCGCCTTCGCCTTCGGCTGCCCCGGTGTCGTCGGCACCCTCTCCGCCGGCGGCACCGTCGTCCTCGCCGACGACCCGGACCCCGCCGTATGCCTTCCGCTCGTCGAACGGGAGCGGGTCACCCTCACCTCGGTGGAGCCCGCCGTCGCCCGACGCTGGCTCGACGCGTTTCCCGCCGCTGGGGCCGACGTGCGCAGTCTGCGTCTTCTCCAGGTCGGCGGCGCGCCCCTGCCGCGGGCGGACGCCGAGCGCGTGGGCCCCGAACTGGGCTGCCGTCTGCAGCAGGTCTTCACCCTGGCCGAGGGGCCGCTCACTCTCACCCGGCCCACCGATCCGGACGAGTCGGTGCTCACCACGCAGGGGCGCCCGCTCTCGCCCGACGACGAGATCCGCCTGGTCGACGCCGCGGGAGAGGACGTGCCCGACGGGGAGCCCGGCGAGCTCCTCGCCCGCGGCCCGTCCGTCCCGCGCGGCTACTTCCGCGCCCCCGACGACGACGCGCGCTCCTTCACCCGCGACGGCTGGCTCCGCACCGGCGCCCTCGCGCGACGCACCCCGGACGGCGACCTGGTGGTGACCGGCGGGCTCCGGGACAGCGCGGGCGGGAACGCCGCCTAGGACGTGGCGAAGGCCCTGCCGGCCCCGCGAGCTACAGGCCTCTGCGGTACCGCCCCGGGGCCGTCCCGTACTCCCGCTTGAACGCCTTGGCGAAAGCGAACTCCGAGGTGTAGCCCGCGCGTTGGGCGACGGTGCGGAGCGGGGTGTCGTCGGTGCGGAGCAGTCGTCCCGCCGTCGTCATGCGCCACCACGTCAGATACGCCAGCGGCGGCCGCCCCACCAGAGTGGTGAAGCGGCGCGCGAAGGCCGCGCGGGAGAGGCCGCCCTCGGCTCCGAGTTCCTCCACCGTCCACGCCCGGGCCGGGTCGGCGTGGATCGCACGGAGGGCGGCGGTGACGGCCGGGTCGCTCAGGGCGGCGGACCAGCCGGTGGTGCGGTCGGGGCGTTCGGTGAGCCACCAGGTGCGCAGCATCAGGACGAGCAGGGTGTCGAGCAGGGCGGGCACGAGCGCGTCGGATCCGGGCTGCGGGTCGGCGAGTTCGGCGCCGAGCAGGTCGACCGCGGCGCGCAGCCGGGGATGGGCGCCGGCCCGGGCGGGGATGTGCACGTACGGCGGCAGCTCGGTGAAGAGGGGGTGGGCCCTGGCCCTGCTCACCTGGTACGCGCCGCACAGCAGCAGGGTCTCGTCCGCTCGGGCGGGTGCCCGGTCGGGCGGGGTGGGCCAGGAGCCGTCGGGGGCCTGCACGGCGTCGACGAGCGGGGCACCGGGCCGCCCGGCGAGCCCGTGGCCGGTGCCGTGGGCGAGCAGGACCACGTCACCGGGGCGGAGCTCGACGGGCTCGCCGTCGTCCGGCGGCATGAGCCAGGCCGCGCCCTGGACCACCACATGGAAGCCGGCGCCCTTGCTCGGCGGGAAACGGAAGCCCCAGGAGCCGGAGTTGACGGTACGGGAGGAGTGCGGGCGTCCGGTGCGCATGGCGGCGACGGCATCGCTCAGTACGTCCATGGCCGCACCGTACCGCGAGACGGACGGACATGGTGGGGAGGTCCTGGGACATGGAACGTCTCGCCGCGCCTGCCTACGGTCGAGGACATGACGACCGACATCACGACTGGCGACATCCCGACCGACACGCAGACCCGGCAGATGACACGCGCGGTTCTCTTCCACGAGCTCGGAGGACCCGAGGTGCTGACCGTGGAGGAGATTCCGCTCCCCGCGCCCGGCCCCGGCGAGGTGCTCCTCCGCGTCGAGGCGATCGGCCTCAACCGCGCCGAAGCCCTGTTCCGCGCGGGCACGTACTACTACCCGGCGACGCTCCCCGGCTCCCGGCTCGGCTACGAGGCGGCGGGGGTGGTCGAGGCGGTCGGCGCGGACGTCACGGCGTACGCCGTCGGCGATCCCGTCATGGCGGCCGCCAACTTCGACTTCGGGGTGCACGGGGTTTACGCGGAGCGGGTGGTGCTGCCCGAGGAGTACCTGGTGCGCAGGCCCGAGGGCGTGGACGCGGTGACCGCGGCCGCCTCGTGGCTGACGTACTCGACCGCGTACGGCGGCATGGTGGAGGCGGGCGGGCTGCGCCCGGGTGACCCGGTGGTGATCACGGGGGCGTCCAGCGGGGTGGGGACGGCCGCGATCCAGGTGGCGCTGCGGATCGGCGCGGTGCCGATCGCCACGACGCGGGGCGAGGGGAAGCGGCAGAGGCTGCTCGACCTGGGCGCGGCGCGGGTGATCACGACCGAGAGCGAGTCCGTGGTGAAGGAGGTGCGGCGGTTCACCGGGGACCGGGGCGCGCGGCTCGTCTTCGACGCCATCGGCGGGCCGGGGTTCGCGGAGCTCGGGAACGCCCTGGAGCCGGGCGGCACGGCGGTGCTGTACGGCTGGCTCGACCCCCGGCCGGCCACAATTTCGCTGAACTGGCCGCTCACCGTGCGGGGTTACGCCAACGGCGCGGTGGTGCGCGACGAGGAGGGGCGGCGCAGGATTGCCGGGTTCATCGGCTCCGGTCTGCGCGACGGCTCCCTGGCGCCGGTGATCGCCCGGACCTTCGAGGGTCTGGAACGGATCACCGACGCCCATCGGCTGATGGAGTCGGACACGCACATCGGGAAGATCGTCGTGCGCGTCTGACCGTGCCGGGCCGGGTCAGCGGCGCGGCAGGCCGAGCGGGTTGTCGTCGCGCAGCTCCGGCGGGAGCAGGTGCTGGGGCGTCGACTGGTAGGTCACCGGGCGCAGCCAGCGTTCGATCGCGGTCGCGCCGACCGAGGTGGAGGTGGAGGTGGTGGCCGGGTAGGGCCCGCCGTGGTGCTGGGCGCCCGCCACCGCCACACCCGTCGGCCAGCCGTTGACGAGCACGCGGCCGGCCAGCGGGGTCAGCTCGGCGAGCAGAGAGGCGGCCTCCGGGTCCTCCTCGGCCATCTGGAGCGTGGCCGTGAGGTTGCCGGGGAGAAGGCCGAGGACCGCGGTGATCTCCTCCCGCGTGGTGTAGCGGGCGACCAGGGTCACGGGGCCGAAGTACTCGTTCAGGATCGCCCGGTGCTCGCCCTTGAGCAGGATCTCGGCATCGAAGGTCAGGAAGCCCGCGTTGACGGTGTGCGGCCCGCCGGGGCCGGGGTGTACGGGCGCGGTGACCCCGGAGATCTGGGCGAGCTCGTAGGTTCCGGTGAGGAAGTGGCCCCGCATCCGGTGGTCGAGCATCACTCCGGGCTCGGACTCGCTGAGGGCGTCCGTGAGGGCGGACACGAAGCGGTCGCCCGCCTCGCCCGTAGGCGCCAGGACGAAGCCGGGCTTGGTGCAGAACTGCCCCTGGCCCATGGTCACGGAGGCCGCGAGTCCGGCACCGATCTCGGCGGCCCGCTGCTCCGCGGCGGCCTCGGTGATCACGACCGGGTTGATCGAGCCGAGTTCGCCATGGAAGGGGATGGGGACGGGACGGGCCGCCGCCGCGTCGAAGAGCGCCCGCCCGCCCCGTACGGAACCGGTGAAGCCGGCCGCCGCGACCAGCGGGTGGCGCACCAGCTCGACGCCCGCGTCGAAGCCGTGGACCAGGACGACCACGTCCTCGGGGAGCCCGACCTTGACCGCGGCCCGGCGCAGGATGGAGGCGCAGAGCTCGGAGGTGGCCGGGTGGTCGGGGTGGGCCTTGATCACGACGGGGCAGCCGGCCGCGAGGGCGCTGGCGGTGTCGCCGCCGGGTACGGAGAAGGCGAGCGGGAAGTTGGAGGCCGCGTAGACGGCGACGACCCCGAGCGGGATCTTCCAGCGGCGCAGATCGGGCCGGGGCGGGGTCGTCGTCGGGTCGGGCAGGTCGATCCGTACGTCGAGGAAGGAGCCCTCGTCGACGACGTCGGCGAAGGACCGCAACTGGCCCGTGGTGCGGGCGAGTTCGCCGGTGAGGCGGACCGGGCCGAGTGCGGTCTCGGCGTCGGCGGCCTCGATGACGTTCGGGCCGGCCGCGTCGAGGAGGTCCGCGGCGGTACGCAGCAGGGCGGCCCGCGTCGTACGGTCGGCGAGGGCCTCGCGGGTGGCCGCCGCGGCACGGACCGCCCGGTCGATCTCCTCCGCCGTGGCCTCCACCGCAACCTGTTCACGCGGCTTCCCCGTCCGGGGGTCCACACTCCACACTGGTTGAGCTGCCACCGCAACGCCCCTCGCTCGCACCCCGTTCGCTATTCTGAACAGAGTTCCTGTAGATGAATCAGGACTCTATTGACGGGCGTGCCGTCTCCACAAGAGGCACCAACAAGAGGGGCGAGGGCAATGTCGACAGCCGACACGGGTGGGGCCCAGGTCAAGTCCGCGGTGCGTACGGTGGAACTGCTGGAGTACTTCGCCGGACGTCCCGGGATGCACTCGCTCGCCGCCGTCCAGGAGGCGGTCGGCTACCCCAAGTCCAGTCTGTACATGCTGCTGCGCACGCTGGTCGAGCTGGGCTGGGTGGAGACGGACGCGACGGGCACGCGGTACGGGATCGGCGTACGGGCCCTGCTGGTCGGCACCTCGTACATCGACGGCGACGAGGTCGTGGCCGCCGCCCGGCCCACCCTGGACCGGCTTTCCGACGACACCACCGAGACCATCCACCTGGCGCGGCTCGACGGCATCAACGTGGTCTATCTGGCGACCCGTCAGTCCCAGCACTATCTGCGGCCGTTCACCCGGGTCGGGCGCCGACTGCCCGCCCACTCGACCTCGCTCGGCAAGGCGCTGCTCGCCACCCACAGCGACGAACAGGTCCGCAAGCTGCTCCCGGAGACGCTGCCGGCGCTGACCGAGCACACGATCACCGACCGCGAGAAGCTCATCGAGGAGCTGCATCTGATCCGCGAGCAGGGGTACGCGGTGGACCGCGAGGAGAACACCCTCGGGCTGCGCTGTTTCGGCATCGCCATCCCGTACCGGACCCCGGCGCGGGACGCGATCAGCTGCTCGGTGCCGGTCGCCCGGCTGACCCCCGGACACGAGCAGATGATCAAGGACGCCCTCTTCGACGCGCGCGACCGGCTGACACTGGCGACCCGCCGCCTCTGATCAGGACCGCGCGGCGAGCGCCTGCTGCCACACCGGGCTGTCGACATAGTGGTTGTCGTACCGCTCGGAGGACTCCTTGATCTCCTCGAAGCTCGCCTCGCCGCGCATCACGCGCCCGAGCAGCCGCAGATAGTCGAAGCGGGCCATGCCCGGCGTGAAGACGAACAGGACGTCGGCCTCGGCGCCCGGTGCCGCGGCGAAGGCGTGCGGGGTGTGCGGCGGCACGAGCAGGAAGTCGCCCTGCTCCAGAACGGTCAACTCCTCGCCGAGCAGCACCTGGAGCGAGCCGCCGAGCACGAAGAACATCTCCGACGCCTTGGTGTGGAAGTGCGCCGGGGCACCGACGGCACCCTTCGCGAAGCTCGAGCGGTAGCTGGTGAGCTGCCCGCCGGTGGTGTCGGAGTCGGCGAGGAGGGTCATCACGCTGCTCGGGTCGGCCGTGGTCTCGGCGGTGGCGGCGCGGGTGAGGAGCGGGGCGAAGGGCTGCGTCGTGTTCATGAAGATCACTCTATGGGCTCCAGTGACCGGGCAAGGGGTGCATTCCTCCTCGAAAAACATGGGTCAATTCGAGGTCCTGAGGGCCGTCTCCCCCGAGCGGCGGAGGCGGTTCGTCGGCAGGAAGGAGGTGGCGGGACGGGCCCGCGCGGGAGCGTGAAGCCATGACACGGACCTCTGCCCTCCCCGCTCACGCCCCGGCCTCCCGACCGGGCGTCGCCCGCCGGATCCTGCGCGCCCTCGCCGTCGTGGCCTGCCTCCCGTACATCACGCTCAAGATCGCCTGGGTCGCGGGCAGCGAGATCGGTATCCCCGCCGGCAGCGTGCTCCTGGAGCACCGGACGCTGCTGATCGTGGCCAACTCGGTCTCCGTGGTGATGGACTCCGTGGTGGTCGTCCTCGCCCTGCTGCTCACCCAGCCGTGGGGCCTGCGGGTGCGGGCCTGGCTGCTCGCCTTCCCGCTGTGGGCCGCGACCGGGCTGCTGGCCCCGATCATGATCGGCTTCCCCGCGCAGATCGTGGTCTCCCTCCTCACCGGCCCGCAGCAGACCGGTTCCCGCGAGCCGTTCCTCGACGAATGGGTCTTCGGGGTCGTCTACGGCGGCTTCATCGTCCAGGGACTCGCGCTCGGCACGCTCTTCGTCCTCTACACGCGGGACCGCTGGTCGCACGTCTGGCGCGGTGTCCTGGGCGAGCTGCCCGACCGGCTCTTCGGCACCGGCACGCGCGCCGCGGCCGTCGTCGCCTCACTGCTCGCCCTGGCACCCGCCGCCGTCCATCTGATGTGGGGGCTCGGCTCGACCCGGGGTCTGTCGTCGGCGCAGATCGCCCGCCGCACCGGCGACTTCTACGTCCTGGAGTGGGTGCGGGCCCTGTTCATCGCCGTCGCCGTCGCCGCCGTGCTGCTGCTGGTCTTCCGGTGGGCCCGGTCGCTGTCGGTCCGTACGACCCTTGGCGTGGCCTGGGTCGGCTCGGGCGGAGTGGGGTGCTGGGGCGCGTACATGACCCTGGTGACGCTCATGCCGGAGACCGATCCGGCCGATCCGTTCACCGGCCTGGCACAGCTGACCTACGCTGGGGAAATGATCACCGGGTTCCTGCTGGCCGGCTGCCTGGCCGTCTTCCTGCGGCAGCGGAGTGCGAGCGCGTGAGGCGTCCGTTCGCGCTGCTCCTGGGGCAGCGGGCCAGGTTCCGCTGGGTCCATCTGATCCTGGGCGGCGCGGTGTTCATGCCGTACTGGCTGGTCGGCACCGTGGTCATGGGATGGCTCGTCGGCGGCGAGTCGATGTTCGCGGCGAGCCTGAGCGTGCAGTTCGGGGCGTACGCGATCGGTCTGCCGCTCGCCGCGGTCACCTCGCTCTTCCCGCTGACCCGGCCGATGTCGGTGGCGGCGGCGCGGGCGCTGTGCGGGATCCCGGCGGACCGGCTCGCGGACGGTCCGGCCCGCGGCCGGAGCGCGAAGGCGCGGACGGCGGGCTGGTTCACGCTCCATCTGGGGGTCGGCGCGCTGATCAGCGGGGCGACGCTGGCGCTGCCGCCGTTCGCGGTCACGGTGATGGTGCTGCCGTTCTCGGCGTCGCTGCGGGAGTCGGAGCTGACCTCGCTCTGGGGCATGGACCGGCCGTGGGCACAGTGGTTCGGCCTCCCGGCCGGTCTCGCGATGCTCCTCGCGCTCGCCGCCGTGGTGGCGGCCGCCGGGGAGCTCTTGGCCCGGCAGGCGCCGAGGCTGCTCGGGCCGAGCCCGGCGGACCGGCTGGCGGCGGCCGAGCGGCGCGCGGCCGAGCTGGCCGTGCGCAACCGGCTCGCCCGGGAACTGCACGACTCGGTCGGCCATGCCTTGAGCGCGGTGACGCTCCAGGCGAGCGCGGCGCGGCGGGTGCTGGACAGCGATCCGGAGTTCGTGCGCGAGGCCCTCGCGGCGATCGAGGAGACGACCCGGCGGACGGTCGGCGAGCTGGATTCCGTCCTCGGGCTGCTGCGTCAGGGCGAGGACGACGGGGAGCTGCCGGGGCTGCCGCTCGACGCGCTGGACTCGCTCGTGAAGGGCGCGGGGCCACGGGTGGAGCTGTCGGTGACCGGGGAGCTCGACCGGGTGCCGGAGGCCGTGTCGAGGGAGGCGTACCGGATCGTCCAGGAGGGGCTGACGAACGCGGCCAGGTACGCGGGCGGCGGGCGCGTGACCGCGCGGCTCGCCCTGCACGACGACGAGTTGGAGATCACGATGGAGAACCCCCTGCCCGCCCGCGCGCCGGTGGCCCGCCCCGACGGCGGCCGCGGCCTCCTCGGCATCGCGGAGCGCGCCCGCCTCCTGGGCGGTACGTCGGAGGCCGGCCCGGTGGACGGCGCCTGGCAGCTCGCGGTGCGCCTGCCGCTGGGAGGTGGCCGGTGATCAGTGTCGTGCTGGCGGACGACGAGCGGATGGTGCGGACCGCGCTGCGGGTGATCCTCGACGCGGAGCCCGACCTGGAGGTGGTGGGCGAGGCGTCGACGGGCGCCGAGGCGGTGTCGGTGGTGCGTGAGCGGCGGCCGGACGTGGTGCTGATGGACGTGCGGATGCCGGAGATCGACGGGATACGGGCGACCGAGCAGATCCTGGCGGGGATGGCGGAGCCACCGCGGATCGTGGTGGTGACGACCTTCGAGAACGATTCGTACGTGTACGACGCGCTGCGGGTGGGCGCGGCCGGGTTCCTGCTGAAGCGGGCGGCGGCCGAGGAGCTGGTGGACGCGGTCCGGCTGGTCGCGCGCAGCGACTCCCTGCTCTACCCGGCGGCGGTCCGGGGCCTCGCCGCCGAACACGCCCGCCGCCGTCCCCCGGCGGCGCCGCCCTGGGTGGCCCGGCTGACCGAGCGCGAGGCGGAGGTGCTGCGCCTGGTGGTGAAGGGCCTCACGAACGCGGAGATCGCGGGCCGGATGGGCGTGGGCCCGGCGACGGTGAAGACCCACGTGGCGGCGGTCCTGGCGAAGACGGGCGCCCGGGACCGCACCCAGGCGGTGATCCTGGCGTACGAGTCGGGGTTCATCAGCCCTGGGTGACGACGGGCCCGGCCCGGTCGGCGGGGGTGCGACGTCGTGCCGGCCGCCTCTCGGGTCCACGCGCCGCTCCCGGGTCCACCCCCGGCCGAGGAACCGGCGCCGGAGCGCCTTGCTGCCCGCCGTGGCACCCCGGCGCGCATGAACGTTTCCTGAGAAACGGGACACACGCGGAACGCCGCACCCCTCCCGCTCGTCCCGCATATGGGATGAACAAGACGATCAGGCGCGCCTCGGTCTTCTCGCTGCTCCTGGTGCTCGCCCTGCTGGGGCGGGCGACCTGGGTGCAGGCGTACGAAGCCAAGGCCCTCGCGGACGACAAGAAGAACCGGCGGAACGTGATGGCGCAGTACGCGCAGCCGCTCGGGAACATCATCGTGGCCGGTTCGCCGGTCACCGGATCGAAGAAGACGGAGGGCAGCGATCTCGCGTACAAGCGCAGCTACACCGACGGCGAGCTCTACGCGGCCGTCACCGGCTACAGCTCGCAGGCCTACGGCGCCACCCAGCTGGAGGGCATCTACTCCGATGTCCTGGACGGCACCGACACCCGGCTGAAGAACCCGCTGGACGCCCTCACCGGCAAGCAGCAGGAGCCCGGTGACGTGCTCACGACCATCGATCCGGCCGTCCAGAAGGCCGCCTACGAGGCGCTCGGCGAGAAGAAGGGCGCGGCCGTCGCCATCGACCCGAAGACCGGGCGGATCCTGGGCATGGTCTCCACGCCCTCGTACGACCCCTCGAAGATCGCCGGCCTGACCGACGGCTCCACCTGGCAGGAGCTGACCACGGACAAGGACAAGCCGCTGGTCAACCGGGCCCTGCGGCAGCCGCTGCCGCCGGGCTCCACGTTCAAGCTGGTCGTCGCGGCGGCCGCGCTGGAGAACGGTCTCTACAGCTCCGTGGACACGGCGACCGACAGCCCCAACCCGTACAGACTGCCCGATTCGACCCGCTATCTGGAGAACGAGAACGCCTCCGCTCCCTGCGAGAACGCCACCATCCGCACCGCGCTCCAGTACTCCTGCAACAACGTCTTCGCCAAGATCGCCGTCGATCTCGGCCAGGACAAGGTGAAGGCGATGGCGGAGAAGTTCGGCTTCAACAACGCCGAGCAGGACGTGCCCGTCCGCGCCTACGCGAGCGTGTACCCGTCCGGCATGGACAGGCCGCAGACCGCGCTCACCGGTATCGGCCAGTTCGATGTGACGGCGACGCCGCTCCAGATCGCCATGGTGTCCGCGGCGATCGCCAACGACGGGGTCATGGCGAAGCCGCACATGGTCTCGAAGGTCGTCGACTCCGACGGCGACACCCTGGAGTCCTTCGAGGACGGGGACACCGAACGGGTCGTCTCCTCCGCGACGGCGGAACAGCTGCGCAGCGCGATGGTGACCGTGGTGGACAAGGGCACCGGCACGAACGCGGCCATCTCCGGCGCCGAGGTCGGCGGCAAGACGGGCACCGCCCAGCACGGCGAGAACAACAGCAAGACGCCGTACGCCTGGTTCACCTCCTACGCCAAGGACGCGGACACCGGCAAGGAGGTCGCGGTCGCCGTCCTGATCGAGGACGCCGGGGCCGCGCGCTCGGAGGTCAGCGGCAACAGGCTCGCGGCCCCGGTCGCGGAGAAGATGATGAGGGCGGCGCTGAAGTAGCGGCCCGACGGTCCCTACCGGTCCAGGGGCCTGGCCATGAACAGGGCGGTCTCGCCCTCGGACTCGGTGCCGGTGTAGAGCGTGGTGTCCAGCCCGCAGAGCCGGAATCCCATGCGCCGGTAGGCCCGTACCGCCGGCACGTTGACGCTGGTGACCTCCAGCCAGGCGGTACGGGCCCCGCGCTCGCGGCCATGGGCCAGGGCGCGGCGCATCAGCTCGCCGCCGATGCCCCGGCCGCGGTGGGCGGGGTGGACGGTGACCTGGTGGACCACGAGTCGCCGGTTCCACTCCTCCACGCCGACGGCGATGAACCCGACCGGCGTCCCGTCCGCGTCGACGGCCACGATCTCGTGCACGTCCCCCTCCGCGCCGTCCTCGCCCCCGCCGTCCTCGTCCTCCACCGGGAAGACCTTGACCAGCGGCGGGTCGACGGCGACGAGCCGCAGCCCGAACCCGACGTCCCCGGATGCGACTTCGTAGACGTGCTCCGTGGTGAACGAGTCGTCGAGAGCGGCGAGGGCCGATTGGTCGTCGGGCCCCGCGACACGGTATGCAAGGTCACTCATGAACCGAGCATAGTTTCGACCACGCGGAGGACCGCCGTGCGACTGCCCCGTTCCCTGTCCGGCTGGACCATGGCCGTCTTCGGACTCCTCGCCGCGGCGCTGGGGGTGGTGGGTCTTGTGGCGCCCGACGCCCTGCTCACCACCATGGGCTTCGAGCCCCTGCCGGCGGGGAGCCGCGCGGACGGAGACCACACCCTCGTCTTCCTCACCGCGTCCTCGATGGCCGCGCTCAACATGGGCGTGTACTACGTCCTGGCCGCGCTCGCTGACTGGAAGCCGTTCTTCCGCTGGACGGTTCCCTTCCGGCTCCTCACCTGCGCCGTCTTCACCCTCGCCGTCCTCACCGGCCGCGCCCCGGCCGGCTTCCTGGGCGTCGGTCTGTGGGAGGGCATGGGCGCACTGGTGACGGGGGCGGCCCTGCGCTACGAGAACCGGGTTCGCAAGGGTGCGGTGGCATGAGCCCGCGCCCTTCCGACGATCTGACCGCGGCCTTCGCCCGCCTCGGCGGCGAGGAGGACCACAAGGTCTGGAGCGAGCTGTGGGACGACCTGTGTCACCAGGGGTCCGTCTACGAGGACAGCTTCCCCGCCCTGCCGTTCCTGACGGCGGTCGCGACGGGCCGCGCCGCCGGTGAGCCGACGGAGGCCGTGCTGATGGCGGGCCTGATCGTCTCGGCGGCGGACGAGGAGCACACGGATCGGTACGCGCGGGAGATCGCCGAACTCCTCCCTCTGTCCCGCGGCCTGCTCGACGCGACGGACGGCGGCTCCGCCTTCGTGTACATGCTCCAGTGCGTGCTGGCCTTCGAGGGCGAGCGGGTGTGGAGCGCGGCGCGCCTGGAGGGGCTGATGGAGGAGGAGTACGAGGTGGACTGCCCGCACTGCTCCTCGGACCTCTTCATCGCCTTCGGCGAGCACGGCACCTTCGCCTCGGCGGGCGACTACGTGACGGCGGACCCGGTCACGTCTCCGCTGCTGCCCACGGCCCCGGCCGACCTCGACGCGCTCCCCGCGCGCCTGCGCCACATGGCTCTGGAAGCGGGCCACGAGGACGTGGCGCGAGGGCTGACCCATCTCTTCGGACGGGCCGTCTGCCCGGACTGCGAGGGCGAGTTCACGGTGTCGGACCAGGTCGAGGAGAGGTACTGATGCGCGATCCACTGGCGGGCATGGACGCCATCGGCTGGGCGGGGCTGCGGCACGCCTACGGATCGGCCGAGGACGTACCCGGAATGCTGCGGGACCTGTACCTGCCGGAGAAGGCGGCCCGGGCCTCCGACGACCTGCTGACCCATGTCCACCACCAGGGCGGCTGCGTCGTGACCTCCGCCGCGCCCGCCGTGCCGTACGTGCTCCGGGCCGCGGCCGAACCGGGCATCGAGCCGGCCGTCCGCCAGGAGCTGGTCGAACTGCTCGGCGCCATCGCCCACTCGGGCAACACCGCCCAGGCCCGGTTCGTCGACCGGGCCTGGCCCGCCGCCTGGGACCTGGCGGTGACGGGACTCCTCCCTCTGCTCGACGCGCCGGAGGCCGCGATCCGCCTGGCGGCGGCGGACGCCCTCGCCGAGGCCCGTCACCGGGCCGACGAGGTGCTCACGGCGTTGCGGACCCGGTGGGCCGCGGAGCCGGACGCGGACACCCGGCACCAACTCGTCGACTCCGTAGGCTCGTTGACGCCTCACTCCGAGGAGCAGCGGGACGCGTCCCTCGGCTGGCTGCGCGGGCTGACGGACGGCGGCGAGCCGGCGGGCGTCCGCCTCGCCGCCGTGAAGGCGCTGCACACCGCCCTGCGGGGGCAGGCCGACGACACGTACGCGCGGACCGTGTCCGAGGTCCTGCTGGGCAGCGATCCGGCCACCTGGCAGCCGGACGCCGCGCACGTCGAGTGGACCGTGGCGCGCACGATCGGCCTGCTGAACACCGACCCGACGGAGCAGATCACCGCGATCCGGAGCCTGCTGGCACATCCGGACGCGGCCGTGCGGACGGGTGCGCTGAAAGCGGCGTCCGACGCGATGAGCCGACGGCGCTCCGCCGTACCCGCGCTGCTGCCGACCGTCGCCCCTCTGCTGTCCGACCCCGAGCCCGGCCACCGCCTCTTCGCCGCCCGCGTCCTCGGCATGTGCGGTCCGGCGGCCCGCCCCTGGGCCGACGTACTGGCGGTCATGGTCACGGACGAGGGCGAGCCGTACCCGCCCGCCCAGGACCACGCCGTCTGGGCGCTGTCCAGGCTCGGGGACGCCCGGTGCGTACCCCCGCTCGTGGAGCGTCTCGCCGGGGAGCGGCTGGGGTTCGCGGATCACAAGACCCATGCCGACGGCTGGTGGACGTACGAGCTGAGCCTGGTCGAGACCGCGGGCGGTCTCGCCGCCCACGCGGACGTCCTGCTGCCGCCCCTGCGATCCCGGCTCGCGGCCGCCTCGACCCTCGGCGAGCGCCGGGCGCTCTGCCAACTCCTGGAGCGCTGGGGTCCAGCGTCGGCTCCCGCGATCCCCGAACTGCTGCCTCTGCTGGACACCGACTGCGCCGTGTGGGCTCTGGACGCGCTCGCCGCGATCGGCCCCAGGGCTGCGGAGGCCGTGCCCCGGGAGCGACTGCGGGCTCTGCTCCCAGCCCCTTCCGAGGGCTGGTCGTTCGCGGGACCCGCCCTCGCGCTCGCGTACGGACGGCTCACCGGCGACCGGGAGCCGGCGCTCGCCCTGCTGCTTCCCCGGATGGGCGAGCCTTACGGCCGGGACAACGCCGTCACGCTGCTCGGGGAACTGGGGCCCGCAGGAGCGCCGTACGTCCAGCCGCTGCGCGCACTCCTCACCCGGCACAGGACGAGCTGGCTACCGCTGCGCGTCGGCGCGGCGCTGTGGCGGATCACCGGAGAGACGGACGAGGTCGTCCCCGTTCTCGTCGGGGCGATCGAGCCGTTCGCCGGGGAGAGCGGGAAAGCCACCCGCGCGGTCACCGAGACCATCAGGTTGCTCGGCGAGATCGGCCCGCCCGCCGCCGAGGCCGCACCCTTCCTGCGCCGCTTCCTCGACGCCGACGAGCGACCGGTCAAGCACGGGACCTTGCGCTCGGTGCCGGACGACGACGAGCTGCGCGACGCCGCGTGCGCCGCGCTGCTCGCCATCACCCGTACAGAAAGCGCTACTTGACGCCGAGCAGCTGCTCGATCGGGTCGATCGCGAAGTAGACGGCGAACAACGCGGCCGTCCCCCACAGCAGCCAGTGCACCTCGCGCGCCTTGCCGAGGGCGGCCTTGATGACGACATAGGCGAGGAATCCGGCGCCGATGCCGTTGGTGATCGAGTACGTGAAGGGCATGACGGCGATGGTCAGGAAGGCCGGGATGGCGATCTCGTAGCTCGTCCAGTCGATGTGCCGGACCTGGGCCATCAGCAGGAAGCCGACGGCGACCAGGGCGGGCGCGGCTGCCTGGGCGGGGACGACGGTGGCCAGCGGCGTGAGGAAGAGGGCCAGGGCGAACAGGCCGCCGGTGACGACCGAGGCGAAGCCGGTGCGGGCGCCCTCGCCGACGCCGGCCGCCGATTCGATGTAGGAGGTGTTCGAGGACGCGGAGGCGGCGCCGCCCGCGGCGGCGGCGACACCGTCGATGAGAAGGACCCGGCCGAGGTGCGGGACCTTGCCGTTCTCGTCGAGGAGACCGGCCTCGCTGGAGACGCCGACGACGGTGCCCATGGTGTCGAAGAAGTCGCTGAGCAGCAGGGTGAAGACGAGCAGGACGAGGGTGACGACACCGATCTGTTCGAAGGCGCCGAGCAGGCTGAAGGAGCCGACGAGCCCGAAGTCGGGCGCTGCGACGATGTCCTCGGGAACGGCCGGGACGGTCAGGCCCCAGGCGGCGGCCGGGATGTCGGCGATCTCGTTGATCACGATCGCGACGAGGGTCATGGCGACGATGGAGAGGAGGATCGCGCCCTTCACCTTGCGGGCCATGAGGGCGACGGTGAGCAGGACACCGAGACAGAAGACGAGCATCGGCCAGCCGGAGAGGTGGCCGCCCGCGCCGAGTTGGACGGGGACGGTGCCGGTCTCTCCGGGGATGCGGGTCACGAAGCCGGCGTCGATGAAGCCGATGAAGGCGATGAAGAGGCCGATGCCGACGCTGATGGCCTGTTTGAGCGCCTGCGGGATGGCGTGCATGACGGCTTCGCGGAGCCCGGTGACGACCAGGACGCAGATGAGGATGCCTTCGAGGACGACGAGCCCCATCGCGTCCGGCCAGCTCATGAGGGGTGCGAGCTGGAAGGCGACGACGGCGTTCAGTCCGAGTCCGGCGGCGACGGCGAGCGGAAGGTTCCCCCCGGCGCCCATCACGACGGTCATGACGGCGGCCACCAGGGCGGTGACGGTGGCCAGTTGGGCTCCGCTGAGCGTGTTCCCGAACTTGTCCTCCGCGCTGCCCAGGATGATCGGGTTGAGCACGAGAATGTAGGCCATGGTGAAGAACGTGGCGAAGCCGCCGCGTATCTCCCGGCCGAAGGTCGACCCCCTTTCGCTGATCGCGAAGTACCGGTCGACGGGGTTGGTTCTGGTGTCGAACATGACTCTCCTCGGGACGGCTGGCTGGATTGTGCCCAGCAGCGGGCCGTTTCAGGTGTCCTCGGTGTTACGGAGCCGATCTCCGCGCCTTCTCTAGGGCATCTGCCCGATCCGCGCCCGCCACCTCAGAGGCCACGCTGCCGGGATGAGAGGAACAACGGGTGTGGGAGGAACGGCCGGTCTCTATCTGACCGGCGTCCTGGTGTCCGGCTTCGGCACGACGGCGATGTGGCTGGCGTCGGGGATCTGGGTCAAGTCGCTGACCGGCTCGGACAGTCTGGCGGCGCTGACCGTGTTCGCCCTGTGGGCGCCGACGCTCGTCGGTCCGCTGCTCGGCACGGTCGCCGACCGGGTGCGGCGGCGGCCGCTCATGGTGTGGACGAACCTGGCGATGGCGGCGCTGCTGCCGACGCTGCTGTGGGTCGACGGTGCGGACCGGGTGTGGCTGCTGTTCGCCGTGCTCGTGCTGTACGGGATCCAGGGCACCGTCCAGGAGGCGGCGGAGGTCGCGCTGGCCGCGAGTGCGCTCGACAAGCGGCTGCTCGGGGACTTCAACGGGCTGCGGATGACGGTGAACGAGAGCGTGAAGCTCATCGCCCCGCTCGCCGCGGCCGGACTCTTCGCCCGGTACGGCGGCGGCCCGGTGGCGCTGCTCGACGCGGCGACGTTCGCGCTGGCCGCGGGGGTGTTCGCGCTGATGCGGGTACGGGAGGAGAAGCCGGTGCGCCCGGTGGCCGCGCACTGGCTCCGCGACACGGCGGAGGGCCTGCGCACGATCCTCGCCTCGCCCGTGCTGCGTCCACTCGTCCTGGCCGGCTCGTTCACGATGCTGCTCGCCGGGGTCAACGGGGCGGCGATCTACGCCGTCGTCGACCGGGGGCTCGGCCATTCGCCCGCGTACGCGGGTGTGCTGTACGCCGTCCAGGGTGCGGGCTCGGTCGTCGCGGGACTGGCGGCCGGACCGCTGCTGCGCCGGGTCCCCGAACGCCTGCTGTCCGCCGCCGGGCTTGCGCTGTTCGCCGTGGCCGCGGGCGCCAGGGCGGTCCCGCACGACGGGGTGGCGCTGGTGGCGAGCGCGCTGATCGGGGTGGGCCTGCCCTGTGTCCTGGTCGCCGCGATGACGGCGGTGCAGCGGGAGGCCCCGGAGACCGCGGTGGGCCGCGCCGCGGCGACGGCCCACACCATGGTCTTCGTTCCGAACGCGATCGCCCTGGCGGCGGGCGCGGGTCTGGTGGCCCTTGTCGACATCCGGCTGCTGCTGCCGCTGCTGGCGGTCGCCGGCCTGGCCGGGGCGATCGTCCTGGCAACCCGAGGGGCGGCCGCCCGTGCCGACGCCCCGGCGAGGGCGGACGCCTGAGGCGTCCGCCCACCCCTCAGCCCAGCTTCCGCAGCGCCTCCCGTACCGCGGCCAGGTCGGCGTCGGAGGCCAGACCCGCGTGGTAGAGGCGGAGTTCGGTGGCGCCGTCCGCCGCCGCCCGCCGCGCGTCCTCGGCGAGCGTGGCGGGCGAGCCGCCCATGCCCGTCACCACGCCGAAGTTGGCCGCGAGGACGGTGTCCCCGTCCGTGTGCGCCGCGAAGGGTGCCACGGTCGCGGACGGGGTGACTACACCGTCCGCGACCGTGAGGACATGGGCCGGGTCGGTACCGGCGTTCGCCCCGCAGCGGTACGGGTGCGGGTCCGCGTGGAGCAGGACGCGGAAGCCGGGCGGGGCGGCCGCCCGTACCGCGGCCACCGCGGACTCCTGGAGCCTGCGGGCGGTCCGCGTGCGCCGGGCGAGCACCGGGGCCTCGAAACCGTCGAGCGACCCGCCGGCGCCCCCGGTCCACACCGGCTCCAGGGCGCCCCGCACGGCCGCCGCCAGCGCGTCGGGGTCGACGCCCTCCTCCCCGTACCCCTCCCGGCAGGAAGGGCAGAAGCAGAGGGACATCAGGTACTGCTCACGGTCGCCGAGCGCGACCCCGGCGGTCTTGTCGTGGGCGTGCAGATGCGCGAAGCCGTACCAGCCGCAGGACTCCAGCTCGGTGCCGGCCGCGCCCGGCCGTACCGCCGCCTCCACCGCCAGCTCCACCAGGTAGGAATGCACGTCCGGTCGGGCGATGCAGGGCGCCCAGGGGTAGCGGTCGCCGTAGGCATTGACCACCGAGGTCTCCGGATGCTCGGCCCCCAGGCGGGAGTTGTGGGCCAGGACCACCCAGCTGTGCACCTCCAGGCCCGCGTCCGCGAGCGCGCCGGCGGCCTCGCCGTAGGCGTCGCCGGGCGCCCACTCCCCCGCCCCGTACGGCCGCAGCGGGTGCCCCGACCAGCGGGCCCCGTCCGGTGGGTAGAGCACGGCGGCGTGCTCGGCGGTGACGATCCGGTGCCCCGGATGCCGGGGGGTCAGGGCGCGCGTGGAGTGATAGGCGGAGGCGAGCGTGACGCTCGCGACGCCGAGGTCCGCGAGGAGGCCCGGCGCCGCCGGGTCGCCGATGACGTCCCAGGGGTAGACGAAGGTCCCGGCCCTCACGTGTCGCTCCCCAGCAGTGCCCGCCCGTGCTCGATGATCACGGCGAGCTCCTTCAGATGCTCGGGCGCGGGCTCGCTCAGCGGGGGCCGTACCTCGCCGACGTCCAGTCCGCCCATGCGGACCGCGGCCTTGACGAGGGAGACCGCGTAGCCGCGTCCCTTCGCCCGCAGTTCGACGAGCGGACGGTAGAAGCCGTCGATGAGCCGCTCCACGGTCGCGTCGTCGCCGGTCGTGAGGGCCCGGTGGAAGGCGAGGGCGATGTCGGGGGCGAAGCAGAAGACGGCGGAGGAGTAGAGCGTGACGCCGATGCCCCGGTAGGCGAGGCCGGTGAGTTCGGCGGTCGGCAGGCCGTTGAAGTAGAGCAGGTCGAGGCCTTCGGCCCGGACGGCACTGACGATCCGCTGCATCAGGTCGAGGTCGCCGAGGCCGTCCTTGAGGCCGATGATCCCCTCGGCGCGGGCGAGGGCCACGACGGTCTCGGGGGTGAGGATCGCGTTGTCGCGCTGGTAGACGATGACGTCGAGCGAGGTGGCGGCGGCGAGTTCGGTGTAGTGGCGCAGCAGCCCCGCCTGGTCGGCGACGACGAGATACGGGGGCATGGCGAGGAGCCCGTCGGCGCCCGCCTCCTCGGCGAGCCGCGCGTACCGGATCGCGAGCGCGGTGCCGTAGCCGGCGCCGGCGAGGACGGGGACCCGGCCGGCGGACTCCTCCACGGCGGCGGCGACGCAGGCCTGGAACTCCTCGGGCGTGAGGGCGTGGAACTCACCGGTGCCGCAGCAGGCGAAGACCGCGGCCGCGCCCGCCTCGACGCCGTCGCGGACATGGGCGCGGAAGGTGTCGAGGTCGACGGTGCCGTCCGGTCCGAAGGCGGTGACGGGGAAGAACAGCAGGCCGTCCAGCCGGGCGGCGAGCGGGGCTGAGGTCACGGGCGCTCCCAGAGAAGTCCGTCGTGCACCGTCGTGCACAGTTCTGATTGTTGTCCATATTCTTGAACGACTTCACGCTAGAGCAGCCCCGAAGGGGCGGTCAAGGCGCAAACACGTCTCCAGCGTTCACTCTTGACGGTCCGTGTGCACTCTTGACGCTCGGCGAGCCGCCTCCCTACCGTGTCCACGGTTGTGAATCTGATCCACGGACGGAGACTTCTTCGATGCCCACACCCCGTACCGTCCTGCTCACCGGCGCCGCCGGGGGCGTCGGCACGCTGATGCGCGAACTGCTGCCCGCGTACGGTTACGAGCTCCGCCTGCTCGACCTCGCGCCCGTCGACGGCGCACCGGACGCGATCGTCGCCGATGTGACGGACCGCAAGGCGCTGCGCGAGGCCGTCCGAGGAGTCGACGCGATCATCCATCTCGCAGGCATCTCGCTGGAGTCGACCTTCGAGAAGATCCTCGCCGCGAACGTCACCGGCCTGCACCACCTCTACGAGGCCGCGCGCGAGGAGGGGGTGGGGCGGATCGTCTTCGCCTCCAGCAACCACGCCGTCGGCTTCACCCCGCACCCGCGCGGGGACGAGCCGGTGATCCCCGTCGACACCCCGCACCGGCCGGACACCTTCTACGGGCTGTCCAAGTGCTTCGGCGAGGACCTCGCGCAGTTCTACTGGGACCTGCACGGCCTGGAGACCGTCTCCGTACGGATCGGTTCGTGCTTCCCCGAGCCGACCTCGGTCCGGATGCTGTCGATGTGGCTGAGCCCCGGCGACTGCGCGCGCCTGCTCCACGCGGCGCTCACCGCCGAGGACGTGGGCCACACCGTGGTGTACGGATCGTCCGCCAACACCCGGCTGTGGTGGGACCTCTCCTCGGCCCGGGCGCTCGGTTACGAGCCGCAGGACGACTCGGAGCGGTTCGCCGAGCGGATCATCGCCGAGCAGGGGCTGCCCGTGGAGGGCGATCCGGCCGAGGTGAACCTGGGCGGGCACTTCTGCACCGACCCGCCGCGCTGGCCCTACTAGGGGGAGCGCACCACGGAAGATCTCAGGCCCGGCCGGACTTATGCGGGGGCGCCGGCCGGGGCCCGGGTCACGACGTGCGTTGGCACACGCGACAGAAGGAACGTTACGGCGGCGACACGGACCCCCGCGATCCGCTCAGCGCGACGAGTGTCCGCGGAACGCGGCGAGCCGACCGCCGCCCTCCCGACCCAGGCCGTCACCCCTCCGGACGCAGAGCCGTCACCCCTCCGCGCGCAGGGTCTGCGAGGGTGTCTCGCCGAATCGGGTCCGGTACTGCGCCGCGAACCGCCCGTGATGGGCGAAGCCCCAGCGCCAGGCCACCTCGCTCACGCTCAGCTCGGCCGGCCCCGCGCCCCGCAGCTCCGCATGGACCCGCTCCAGCCGGACCTCGCGGACGTACGCCATCGGTGACATGCCCACGTACTCCCGGAACGACTCCTGGAGCCGGCGCACCCCGACGCGGGCCAGGGCGGCCAGTTCGGTGGTGGTGAAAGGGTGCTCGGGACGCTCCCGTACGGCGTCCATCGCGCGCTTGACGGGCGCGGGCCGCAGCGGCTCCACGGGGCGGTCCAGCTCCTCGCGCCAGGGATGCTCGGCGGCCAGCAGCAGTCCGTTCAGCAGCGCCTCCTGAAGGGGCGCCGCGACCAGCGCGTGATGGGCCAGGCTGTCCCCGGCGAGCGCCTCGCTCGCCACCTGCCGGGCGAAGCGAGCCCAGGCCAGCCCGGGGCCGCGCGAGATGTCCAGACGCGGCTCGAAGGAGAGGGCGCCCCGAGGCGGCCGCCCGAGGAGCCGCTCCAGCCGGTCGTGCAGCGCCGCCGCGCCGATCTTGACCGAGACGGTCCGGCAGTCCCCGCTCCAGCGGTCCAGGAAGGTGTCTCCCGAGGGGTCGAGCACGAGCGCGTCGGTCGGCGTCGCGACCACCGGCGCGCCGCCGCCCTGGCGCATCTCCATCGTGCCGCTGAGCGGGGCGTTGACGTGGAACGCCCCGAGCTCGCCGAAGCGCATGCGCACATCCGCCCCGCAGGCCAGGTCGCCGATGACCAGGTCCCCCAGGTCGACGGTGTCGAACCGGGCGGCGAAGGGACGCTCGCCCGGTTCGATGACGTCCATGAAGTTGGCGTAGTACCGCGCGTCGATCTCCTGCCGCGCCTCGTCCACGTCCCGCGTTCGAAAAGAGCTCCCACCCACGAGCGGAAAGGATACGAGCCGCTCGAATATTCACATGACGGACCTGCCCGGGAACGGCAGGATGCCCGCCATGCCACAGCCTCATGGATTCAGTTACGAGCAGCGTGCCGACGCCACGGTCGTCATCACCCACCACGGGCGCACCGCCGCCACCCTGCGCGGGCCTCGCGCGGAGAAGTTCCTGGCGGAGGTGGTGTCGGGGGACGCCCAGCTCGTCATGGCCCGCTGGACGGGCTCGTACAAGTTCGGCAACGAGCGCATGGCCCGGAACCATCCCCGTAATCAGGGTGGCCGAAGGTAGCGAAGGTAAGGGAACGGCAAAGCGGTCTCGCTCGTTACCCCTGGCATGACCGCTATGACCCCCGGCTCGAACATCCCTCTCTCCGCCGCGCGCGTGGCGGTGGACGTGGCCGCCCCCGTGCGGCTCGACGTCTCGGGCCTCCTGCTCAGCGCCGACGGCAAGGTGCGCTCGGACGACGACTTCATCTTCTACAACCAGCCGTCCGGCCCCGGCGTGGCCTACCGCTCCGGCGGTGGCTCGGCTCCGGACGCGATCGTGGTGGACACCGGCGCGGTGCCGCCCGGCATCGAGAAGATCGTGGTCACCGCGAGCCCCGACGCCGCGGGCCAGACGTTCCAGGGCATCGAGCCCACCGCGACGATCCGCAACGCGGACGACGGCAGCGTCCTCGCCACCTTCACCCCGCCGCAGCTCGGCACGGAGACGGCGCTGGTGGTCGTGGAGATCTATCTTCGCAACGGCGCCTGGAAGGCTCGCGCCGTCGGCCAGGGGTATGCCAACGGGCTCGCCGGCATCGCCACCGACTTCGGCGTCTCGGTCGACGAGGAGCCCGCCGCCGCGGCGCCCCCGACGCCCGCCGCCCCGGTGGCAGCCCCCGTGGACCCGCGGATCGCCGCGCAGACGCCTCCCCCGCCGTCCGCCCCGCCCGCTCCCCCGGCCGCCGCCCCGGTCTCCACCGGGAAGATCAACCTGGACAAGGGCCGGGTCAGCCTCCAGAAGAACCAGACGGTGTCCCTGGTCAAGGGCGGCCGCCCGCTGCTCTCCCAGGTCAAGATGGGCCTCGGCTGGGAGCCCGCGTACCGCGGCAAGGACATCGACCTCGACGCCTCGGTCATCGCGTACGGCCCCCAGCGCAACCACCTGGACAGCTGCTACTTCGGCAAGCTGTCCATCCTGAACGGCGCCATCAAGCACTCCGGCGACAACCTGACCGGTGAGGGCGCGGGCGACGACGAGGTCATCGTGGTCGACCTCGGCCGCCTCCCCGCCGACGCCACGGGCCTGGTCTTCACGGTCAACTCCTTCTCCGGCCAGAAGTTCACCGAGGTCGCCAAGGCGTACTGCCGGCTGATGGACGCGGCGACCGGCGAGGAGCTGGTCCGCTTCGACCTCACCACCGCCGAGCCGCAGACCGGCGTGATGATGGCCAAGCTCATCAAGCAGTTCACCGGTGAGTGGGAGATGACGGCGATGGGCGACTTCGTGAAGTCACGGACGGTCCGCGGCATGGTGAAGCCGGCCGCTCAGGCCCTCTGACCGATCGTACGGAAGGGGCCCGCCGGTCACGCACCGGCGGGCCCCTCGGTCACTCCGTCCACGGCCAGTCGGCCTTCCGGCCGGCTTCCAGCAGCGGCACCATCCGGAACGCGGCGTCGGTGAGCCCGGCGAAGGTGTGGCGCCGACCGGTTCCCGACGGCGCGTGGCCGACCCGGTAGCCCGCCAGGTTCCAGGTGTAGACCGGGATCTCGTCCGGAACCTGCTGGGTCGGGTCCCCCCGGTGGCTGTACGCCGCCTGCTCGTCGGTGACGATCAGGACCCGGTCGTGCCCCCGGTAGTGCCTGCGCACGGCCTCGGTGGTGTCGGTGCCGCCGAGACTGCCGAAGCGGCCGAGGACCTTCAGCACGGACTCGCCCGCCTGGTACGTGATCGGGGCGCTGCCCGTGCCGAACTCCACCAGGTCCGCGGCGGCGGCCCGCATCGCCACGGCCGTGCCGAACACGGCCGCCGCGTCGGCCCGGTTGAGCTCGGAGCGGTCCGAGAGCGGCGACCACATGGATCCCGAGCGGTCGACCAGGATCAACGTCCGGCCGGGCAGCGCGGGCACGTTCGCCAGCGAGTGGCCGAGCGCCTGTTCCAGCGGGTACGCCCAGCGCAGGGACGGCGCATGCCGGTACGCGGCGAGATAGCGGAACGGGAACTGGCGCGCGGCCGCGACCGCCTCGGGGTCCGAGATCTCCGCCGCGACCCGGGCCGCGACCTCGTCGGAGACCCCGGCCTGGTCGAAGTTGCGCAGGTTCCGGAGCAGCGCCATGGCGCCCATGGACGGGATGACGGCCTCCCAGGCCGCCGCGTCCATCGGCCCCTGCAACCAGCCCGCCAGCGCCTCCCACGTCATCCCGGCCTCGGCCAGCCGCCGCGCCCCGTCGGGCCCGACGACCACGGCACGCCGCTCCTCGACCGGCAGCGCCATGAGGGCCCGGTGTGCGGTGAGGGTGCGGCTCGACGCGGGCGGGACGGCGGTCTCGGGGTGGTGGCGCCGGTCGAGCGCGTACCGGAAGAGTTCGCCCTGCCACGCCTTCGCCGGGTCGGGCGTGGCGTGCACCAGGTTGAGGACGTCGCCGAAGCGGTAGCCCTTGGAGTCGGTGTCGTACTTCAGCAGGGACTTCGCGGAGTACAGCCGGCGTACGGCGTCGGCGACACCGCGCTTGACGGGCTTCGGGATGTTCCGGCCGTACGTCGAGGTCCAGTAGCCGAGCAGTTCGCCGGGCTCGTCCGCGCGGAGCAGGACGGAGGCGACGACCTGCCGGTTGGTGGGACCGGTCTCGACGCTCGCGTCGAGGCGCGCCTTGACGTACTCGGCAGCGCCGACGAGGGAGGCCGTGCGCATGTGGGCGTCGCGGCGCAGCCAGCCGAGCAGGGCGGCGGTCCACTCCGGGTCCTCCACGGCGAGCTTCCGCACCAGGGCGGTGAAGCGGTCGTCGCGGTCCTCGCCGCTCTCGTAGAAGGTCTGCTGCGTGACGAAGTTGGCGACCGCGAGCAGGAAGAGCTCCGACTTGGGCTCGCGCAGGACTCCGGCGCCGCCCTGATGGGTACGGGCGGGGGCGGTGGAGACCACCGGCGAGGTCGTGCGGGCCTTGGTGGTACGGATGTTGAACCGTGCCATGTGAATTCCCCCGAATTCGAACGTGCGGGAGAGACACAGGCTCAGGGACGACGAGGGCGCCCGAGATCAGGAGTCGGCGACGGTGCTAGTCGGCAGCTCTATCCGATTGAGCTACACCCCCCGAGGGGGGTGACGGGACTCGAACCCGCAACCTGCTGATCCAAGGAAGTATCCGTCGCCTGCGCACCGGGCACCCTCGTGTCCATGCTGTGCCTCCCGAGATCAAGAGGGGCAGCGGCGTGATTTCGTGGAAGAAGTAGCCGCGGCCGGCGCACCGGGAGGTGCATGAGGAAGACCTTAGGCGGGTGGCAGGCCCACCCGCCAAGGGTTTTCGGGCGTCGTCGGGGGAGGGCCCGCGGGGAGGGTCAGCGGCGGGGCTGGCGGCGCCACGGGCCGGTGACGGCGACCATGATGCCCGGCTCCTGGATGTTGGCGTAGAGGGTGTCGCCGTCGGGCGAGAAGACGACTCCGGTGAACTCGCTGTCGTTCAGGTCGTTGCGCGCGATGGGGTACGTACGGCCGCGCTCGGTCGCGCCGAAGAGGTGCTGGACGCCCTCGCCGTCCTCGGCGATGACGAGGCCGCCGTACGGGGAGACGGTGATGTTGTCGGGGCCGTCGTAGGCACCGTCCTTGTCCGGTTCGGCGTTGACGCCGAGGAGGACCTGGAGGGTGAGGGTGCGCCGCTTGGGGTCGTAGAACCAGACCTGGCCGTCGTGCGGGGCGCCGGGGCTCTCCTCGCGGGCGTAGGAGGAGACGATGTAGGCGCCTCCGTCGGCCCACCACATGCCCTCCAGCTTGCGGGCGCGGGTGACCTCGTCGGGACCGAACTGCTCGCGGACCTCGACCTCGCGGCCGTCGCGGTCGGGTACGTCCAGCCAGTCGACGCCGTAGACCGTGCCGATCCGGGTGGCGCGGGAGAGGTCGTCGACGAACCGGCCGCCCGAGTCGATGCAGCGGGGTGCCTGGAGGACACCGGCGTCGTCGGCGAGGGTGCGGAGCTTGCCCCGGCCGTGCCGGAAGCCCTGCGGCGGCACCCAGCGGAAGAAGAGGCCGTTGGGCTCGTCCGCGTCCTCGGTGAGGTAGGCGTGGCCGCGCTTGGGGTCGATGACGACGGCCTCGTGGTCGTAGCGGCCGAACGCCTTGATGGGTTTGGGGTCGCGGTTGGCGCGGCGGTCGCGCGGGTCGACCTCGAAGACGTAGCCGTGGTCCTTGGTCATGCCGTTCTCGCCGGCGAGGTCGGAGTTCTCCTCGCAGGTGAGCCAGGTGCCCCAGGAGGTGCGGCCGCCCGCGCAGTTGGTGGAGGTGCCGGCGATGCCGACCCACTCGGCGACGGTGCCGTCGCGGTGGATCTCGACGACCGTGCAGCCGCCGGCCGCGGCGGGGTCGTAGACGAGACCGTCGGTGAGCGGGACGGGGTGGTCCCACTTGGAGCGGGGGCCCTTGAGCTCGTGGTTGTTCACCAGGAGCGTGGTGCCGCGGGGGCCCTCGAACGTGGCGGTGCCGTCGTGCTTCTCCGGCGTGAACTCGCCGGACTCCAGCTTGGTGCGTCCGCTGTGGGTGATGACGCGGTACGAGAACCCGGCGGGCAGGGCCAGGACGCCGGCGGGGTCCTCGACGAGGGGTCCGTAGCCGAGGCGGTGCCCGTGGCCCCAGGTCTCCGGCTCCGAGGCCGCCAGCGCCTCGGGTGCGGTGGCCAGCGCGCCGACGGCGCCGGTCAGGACGAGCCCGGCGCCGGTGGCGGCGGACTTCTTGGCGAACTCTCTGCGGTCGAGCGGCATGGCGAATCGTCTCCCTGCGGTCACCCGGTGTCGGGGCACACGTTCTCGCCCGCGTATAAACGAGAGTTGAACAGAGAGGCTGTCTTCCATGAACCTGCCGACCGCCGGACGGCGCGTCCTTGTCAGCGGTGCCTCCCGGGGACTGGGCCGCGCGGTCGCCCAGGCGTTCGCCGCCAACGGCGACCGGGTCGCCGTCCATTACGGCACCCGGGCCGACGAGGCCCGCGAGACCCTGGACTCCCTCGACGGCACCGGCCATGTCCTGACCGGCGGCGACCTCGCGGATCCGGCGGGCGCGGCGGCCGTGGCGGACGCCGCGGCGGACGCGCTGGGCGGGATCGACGTGCTGGTGAACAACGCGGCGGTGAACGTCCGCCACCCGCTCGCGGAGACGCCGTACGAGGAGTGGGTCGCCGTCTGGCAGCGGCATGTGGCCGTGAACCTGCTCGCCACCGCGAATCTGAGCCATCTGGCGGCACGGCGGATGATCGAGCAGGGCGGCGGCGGAAGGATCGTCAACATCGGGTCGCGCGGAGCGTTCCGCGGCGAGCCGGACCACCCGGCCTACGGGGCGACGAAGGCCGCCGTCCATGCGCTGGGTCAGTCGCTGGCGGTCTCCCTGGCCCCGTACGGCATCGGGGTGGCCTCCGTCGCCCCCGGCTTCTTCGCCACCGAACGTGTGGCTCCGCGCCTCACGGGCACCGAGGGCGAAGCGATCCGCGCCCAGAGCCCGTTCGGGCGGGTGGCCGGCCCCGAGGAGATCGCGAACGCGGTCCTCTGGCTCGCCTCCCCGGAGGCCGAATGGTCCTCGGGCACGATCCTTGACCTCAACGGCGCGTCGTACCTGCGTACATGAGGCCGCCGGCGGCGGTGGGCCGGACCCACCGCACATGGCCGACGCTCCCTGGCTCCAGGCCCCCGACCCGTCCGGCTGTCGGGGGGCGGGGCACCGGGGACGCCCCGGACGGCGCCCAGGGGCGTAGCCGACCGCCCCGGGCGACGGGGCCGGGGCCCCGCCGGCGGCGGTCTCGGAGCCGGAGCCCCCACGTGTCAGTTCCCCGACCGCGACCTCGCCTTGAACGCCGCCTTGCGGGCCTCCTTCGCCGCGCCCTTGTCACGGTGCAGACGGCCCATCGCCTCCAGGACCTCCGCGGTCGCCGGGTGCTCGACGCGCCACGCCGCGTCGAAGAAGCCGCTGTGCCGGCCCGTCAGGCCCTCGATCAGGTCCCGGAGCTCCTCCAGGTCGCCGGCCGCGTCGAGCTGAGCAGCGATCGTGTCGATCGCCAGCCAGAAGATCATCGACTCCGGCGGCGCCGGAACGTCCGACGCGCCACGCTCCGCCAGCCAGACCCGGGCGAGCCCGCCCAGTTCCGCGTCGTCCAGCACCTCTCGCACCGCGGGCTCCGCCGCCACGCCCACCAGGGAGAGCGCCTGCTGGCAGTGGAGGCGGCGCAGCGGCGAGCCGGCGTCCACGCCACGCGCCGCACCGAGCAGCTCGCGTGCGGCGGTCGCCTCGTCCCGCCCGGCCAGCCAGCCCACCGTCTCGGCGCGCGCCGCGGCCTCGGGGTAGACGGCGAGCCCGTCGAGGAGCACGTCCGCGCCCTTGTCGGCCAGTTCACCGACGGCCGGCGCGTCCACGCCCGCCTCCAGCATCCGGGCCCGTACGCCGTAGAGCCCGAGCGGGGTCAGCTTGACCATCCCGTACCGGGTGACGTCCTCGTCGTCGACCTCGTCGATCTGCGGGGCGGGCTCCTCGCCCTCCTCGACCATCAGCGCCTCGTCGACGGGCTGGTACTCGACGAGCCCGATCGGCTCGAGGAGGCGGAACTGGTCGTCGAGGCGCATCATCGCCTCGGAGACCTGCTCCAGTACGTCGTCGGTCGGCTCGCCCATGTCGTCCGGGACGATCATCGACGCGGCGAGCGCCGGCAGGGGCACTGCGCCCTCGCCCGGGCCGCCCTCGCCGACCGTCAGCAGGTACAGGTTGCCGAGCACGCCCTCCAGGAACTCGGCCTCCTCCTCCGGGTTCCAGTCGAGGAGTTCGAAGTCGATCTCGCCGTCCTCGCCGATGACCTCGGCGAGGTCGTCGAGCACGGGCGCGGTGGCGTCGGCGAACACCACGTCCAGACCGTCGAGCCAGATCCCGAGGATGTCGAGGGGCGCACCGCCGGTGAGGACGGCGAGGTTCGCTCCGGTGCTGACGGTGCCGGGGGTGTCGTCGTCGCCGTCCTCGACGTCCACGAGTCCCGTGTCGACGGCCAGCCGCCACGCCTCGCTCGCGTACGCGGCGCCGTCCTCGTCCGCTTCGAGTCCCAGCACCTCGGCGGCGGCGGGCAGTTGTTCGTCGACGAGCTCCCCGCCCGCGTCGACCAGGGTCTCCGGGCCCGCCCAGCGGGCGAGGCGTGCCGCCCGGGCCAGGAGGGGGGCGGCCAGAGCGGCCCGTGCCAGCTCCGCGTCCGAGTGCAGCTGAACGGGGGGCAGAGTGGGACGGTCCGGTGCCATCTGGGGTCTTCTCCTCGAAGGGCGCGTCGGGGGCGACGGTGCTGGCGAACGGCCTTCAGGGTAGACGCATTTCCCGGGTGGACCTCCGGTTCACGGAGCCGTCAGCCTTCGTACACCCGTCGACCCTTGACAAGTCCCCCGCTCAGCCAAGAGATTGACGCGCGTAGATACATCGACCGTTTCTCCAAGCGCCTCCGGAGCTCCTTGATGCCTTCCTCCATACCGAGATCCGCGGCTGTGGCCGCCGTCGTATCGGCCGCGCTCGCGGCCGGGCTCCTCGCGGGCTCCTCCGCCTCGGCGGAGACCACGGCGGACACAGCCGCCGTCCGCGTCCACGACATCCAGGGCACCACCCGGGTCTCGCCCCTCGTCGGCCAGCAGGTCACCGGCGTCACGGGCATCGTGACCGGTGTCCGGACGTACGGTTCGCGCGGATTCTGGATCCAGGACCCGCAGGCCGACGACAACCCGGCCACCAGCGAGGGCCTCTTCGTCTTCACGAGCTCGGTGCCGACCGTCGCCGTCGGCGACGCGGTCAGCGTGAACGGCACGGTCGGCGAGTACGTCCCCGGCGGCCTGAACTCCGGCAACCAGTCGCTGACGCAGCTCTCCAAGCCCACCGTCACCGTGGTCTCCTCCGGCAACCCGGTCCCGGCTCCCGTGACGATCTCGGCCTGGTCCGTCCCCTCCGCGTACGCCCCGGAGGGCGACCCGGCGGCCGGCGGTTCCATCAACGGCCTCACCCTGCAGCCGCAGCGGTACGCCCTGGACCACTACGAGTCGCTGGAGGGCACCAACGTTCGTGTCGGCACCTCGCGCGTGGTGGGCGCCACCGACCCGTACTCCGAGCTGTGGATCACGGTGAAGCCGTGGGAGAACCGCAACTGGCGCGGCGGCACGGTGTACGGCTCGTACACCTCGCAGAACACCGGCCGGCTCCAGATCCAGTCGCTGACGCCGATCGCCCAGCAGCCCTTCCCCAAGGCGAACGTCGGCGACGTGCTCTCCGGCACGACCGAGGGCCCGCTGGACTTCAACCAGTTCGGCGGCTACACGCTGACCGCGCGCACCCTGGGCACGGTCGTCGACCGCGGCCTGGAGCGCGAGAGCACGGACAAGCAGCACAAGAACGAGCTGGCGGTCGCGACGTACAACGTCGAGAACCTCGACCCGTCCGACCCGCAGGAGAAGTTCGACGCGCTGGCCGCGGCCGTGGTGGACAACCTCGCCTCGCCCGACATCGTCGCCCTGGAGGAGATCCAGGACAACAACGGCGCCAAGAACGACGGTACGGTCGCGGCCGACCAGACGCTGAAGAAGTTCACGGACGCGATCGTGGCCGCGGGCGGCCCGGCGTACGAGTGGCGCTCGGTCGACCCGGAGAACAACAAGGACGGTGGCGAGCCCGGCGGCAACATCCGCCAGGTCTTCCTCTTCAACCCGGAGCGGGTCTCCTTCACCGACCGCACGGGTGGCGACGCGGCGACGGCGACCGGCGTGGTCCGCGGCGCGAAGGGCGGTGCCGCGCTGACCCTCTCCCCCGGCCGGATCGACCCGGCGAACACCGCGTGGGAGAACAGCCGCAAGCCGCTGGCGGGCGAGTTCACCTTCCGTGGCCGTACGGTCTTCGTGATCGCCAACCACTTCGGCTCCAAGGGCGGTGACGAGTCGCTGGTCGCGCACCGCCAGCCGCCGAACCGTTCCTCCGAGGCCAAGCGCCTCCTGCAGGCGCAGTCCGTCAACGCCTTCGTCAAGGACGTCCTCGCGATCGAGAAGAACGCCGATGTCGTGGTCCTCGGCGACATCAACGACTTCGAGTTCTCGGAGACGACGAAGGCGCTGACGGCCGACGGGGCGCTCTACCCGGCCGTGAAGTCGCTGCCGCGCAGCGAGCGCTACTCGTACGTCTTCCAGGGCAACAGCCAGGTTCTCGACCAGATCCTGACGAGCCCGGGAATCGGCCACTTCGAGTACGACAGCGTCCACATCAACGCGGAGTTCGCGGACCAGAACAGCGACCACGACCCGCAGGTGCTGCGCTTCCGCCCGTAGCATCCCCCACCGCACGCCCGCGCCGAGCCTCGGCGCGGGCGTGTTCCGCGTGGTCGGCGAGCACCCGCCACCCACCGCGCGCCCGGTGGCCCGTGGAAGACTGCCCTGCGTGATCCTTCGCCCCGCCACCCGCGCCGAACTGCCCGCCGTCCTCGCGCTTCTCGCCGACGAGGAGACGGTCGTGGACCCGGCTTCGGTCGTCGTCACGCCGGCGTACGAGCGGGCCTTCGCGGACATCGAGGGCGATCCCCGCAACGAGATGCTCGTGCTCGTCGACGGGGAGCTGGTCGTGGGGTGTCTGCAGGCGACGTACATCCCCGGTCTCGGGAAGGGCGGCGCGGAGCGGGCGCTGATCGAGGCCGTGCGGGTCCGGGCGGACCGGCGTGGCGGTGGGCTCGGCCGGGAGTTGATGGGGCGGGCGGTGGAACGGGCGCGCGCACGGGGCTGCGCGCTCGTCCAGCTGACCAGCAACAAGGAACGGACCGAGGCCCACCGCTTCTACGCCTCGCTGGGCTTCGCGCGGAGCCACGACGGGTTCAAGCTCGCGCTCTAGCCGAGCAGGTGGCCTCCGCCGTCGACGAGCAGGACCTCGCCGGTGATGTACGAGGCGTTGGTGAGGTCGAGGACGGCGCGGGCGATGTCCTCGGGCTCTCCCACCCGCCGTAGCGGCACCGCACCCGCCACATGGGCCTTGGCCTCGTCCGCTCCCTCGACCCCGTCGAACCAGGGGGTGTCGATGAAGCCCGGGGCGACCGCGTTGACCCGGACGTCCGGGCCGAGCGTCTTGGCGAGCAGCTTCGTCATGTGGTTGACGGCCGCCTTGGAGACCGCGTACGGGATGGAGCTGCCGCCGGGGCGGACGCCGGCCTGCGAGGAGATGGTCACGACGCTGCCCGCGCCGTTCGCCCGCAGGTGGGGGACGGCGGCGGTGACGGTCTGCCAGACCCCGATGACGTTGACGTCGTAGAGGTGCCGCCAGACGTCGGGCGAGGCGGCGTCGAGGTCGTCGTGCGGGATGAACCTCGTGGTGCCCGCGCAGTTGACCAGGATGTCCAGCCGCCCGTACGCCTCCACCGCGGCGGCGACGAGGGCCGTCGCCTGGGTCTCGTCGGAGACGTCGGCCTGGACGTAGACGGCGTCCGGCAGTTCGGCCGCGAGGGCCTTGCCGGCGTCCACGGACCGCGCGGAGTTGACGACGACCCGGATCCCCGCGTCGGCGAGGCGGCGGGCGACGGCGGCGCCGATGCCCGAGGACGAGCCGGTGACCAGGGCGACACGTTGTTCGCTCATGCTGTTCTCTCTCCATGTCCTCCTGTCGCGCAGGGAGATCATGCCAGAGACCCACCCTTCAGGGATGCTTACCCCTCACCCCAAGAAGAACTAAGTGGACCTTCAGCATCGCGCCCCGCAGACTCTCTTGATGAGCACTGAACGCCCCTTCGGCCGGGCCCTCTGCGCGATGATCACGCCCTTCACCGCCTCCGGCGAGCTGGATCTGGACGTCGCCCGCGAGCACGCCGCCCATCTGGTGTCCGAGGGCTGCGACGGTCTCGTCCTCAACGGCACCACCGGTGAGTCCCCCACCACCACGGACGCCGAGAAGGCGACCCTGATCGAGGCCGTCCGCGAGGCCGTCGGCCCCGGCCCTTCGGTCCTCGCGGGCGTCGGCACCTCCGACACCCGGCACACGGTCGAGCTGGCGCGCCAGGCCGAGAAGGCGGGCGCGGACGGACTCCTGGTCGTCACCCCGTACTACAGCCGCCCTCCGCAGGACGCCGTCGAGGCGCACTTCCTCAAGGTCGCGGACGCGACCGATCTGCCGGTCATGCTGTACGACATCCCCGGCCGCACCGGCACCCGGATCGAACCGGAGACGATGCTGCGGCTCGCCGCCCACCCGAGGATCGTCGCGGTCAAGGACTGCGCCCACGACCTGCTCGGCTCCACCAAGGTGATCGCCCGGACGTCCCTCGCGTACTACTCCGGCTCCGAGGAGCTCAACCTCCCGCTGTACGCGGTGGGCGGCGCCGGCTACGTCAGCACGGTGGCCAATGTCGCGCCGCGTCAGATGCGAGCCGTCCTCGACGCCTTCGACGCGGGGGACACGGCCGGAGCGACCCGGCTCAACGCGCTCACCATGCCGCTCTCCGAGCTGATGACGGCCTCCGGCCTGCCGGGCACGGTGACGGCGAAGGCGCTCCTGGGCGACTTCGTCCGGGAACCGCTGCAGCCCGCCGACCTGGAGACGGTCGACGGGCTGCGGGCGGCGTACGAGGATCTGGTTCAGTCGAACACGTAGGTGGTGCCGAACAGCGCCGCGTGCTCGAGGACGTCCTCCAGCGGATCGTCGATCTGACCGGTGTGGAGGGTGAGGCTGGGCCCGTTCGAGACGTACGGGCCGTTGTGCGTCCGTGTGTGCGTCTCGTCCGCGGAGGCGGCCGCGGCCGGAAGGAGCACCGCCGCCACGGTCAGCGCTCCGACGATGGTGGGCCTCGTCCTCATGTCGACTCCTCGCCTTGTCTGCTCGTGTGACTCAACGTCGTACCGTTAACGCAGCGTCACACGAGCAGGTCACGACTCAGTTGTGACTGTGGAGGATCTCGTTGAGCCCGCCCCACACCGCGTTGTTCGGGCGGGCCTCGACGGCTCCGGTCACCGAGTTGCGGCGGAAGAGGATGTTGTCGCCCCCGGAGAGCTCACGGGCCTTGACGATCGCACCGTCCGGCATCGTGACGCGCGTACCGGCGGTGACGTACAGACCGGCCTCGACGACGCACTCGTCGCCGAGCGCGATGCCGACGCCCGCCTCGGCGCCGATCAGGCAGCGCTCGCCGATGGCGATGATGACGTTGCCGCCGCCGGAGAGGGTGCCCATGGTGGAGGCGCCGCCACCGATGTCGGACCCGTCACCGACCACGACGCCCGCGGAGATGCGGCCCTCGACCATCGAGGTGCCCAGCGTGCCGGCGTTGAAGTTGACGAATCCCTCGTGCATGACGGTCGTACCGGCGGCGAGGTGCGCGCCGAGGCGGACGCGGTCGGCGTCGGCGATGCGGACGCCGGCGGGGACGACGTAGTCGGTCATCCGCGGGAACTTGTCGATCGAGGTCACCTGGAGGTGCAGGCCCTCCGCGCGCGCGTTGAGGCGGACCTTCTCGATGTCGTCGACGGCGACCGGGCCGAGCGAGGTCCAGGCGACGTTGGCGAGCAGGCCGAAGACGCCGTCGAGGCTCTGGCCGTGCGGCTTGACGAGCCGGTGGCTCAGCAGGTGCAGGCGCAGATACGCGTCGTGGGCGTCGAGCGGCTTGTCATCGAGCGAGGAGATGACGGTGCGGACGGCGACCACCTCGACGCCACGGCGGGCGTCCACGCCGAGGGCCTTGGCGGCGCCCTCACCGAGGGCGTTGACGGCGGCGTCGGGGGTGAGCCGCTCGGTTCCGGCGGGCCCGGGCGCGTCGGTCAGCTCGGGGGCGGGGAACCAGGTGTCGAGAACGGTGCCGTCACCGGCGATGGTGGCGAGGCCGGCGGCGACGGCGCCGGTGGTGCGAGGAGCAGTGGTCATGCGGAAAACCTAACGTTCGGGGCCCCGCGCGGGCCAACCGGTCTCAGGTGTCGGTCGAGCCGCCTGGCCGAACCGACAACCCCTGCGCCACGCCCCTCGTCGGATCACCCGGCCCCGGTCGGAGACCACGCCCCGCCGAAACCGGCCGGGCCGATCCACGCCGCGTGGCGGATCACCCCGCCCCTCGCCGCTCGGTCTCCGGCCGGCCCGCCCCCTCGGCGCCGCCTCCGGGCGCGGTGCCCTTCTCCCGCCCCTCCGGCAGGAGGCGCGCCAGCATCTCGCGCGCGTACCCCTCGTCGTACGTCCCGTTCGTCAGCAGGACCTGGAGGCAGATGCCGTCCATGAGGGCGACCAGGGCGCGGGCGGTCACCGGGTCCGTCCGCCGGGAGAGGGCGTCGGCGACGGCGTCCGTCCACTCCGCCGCGACCGGTCGCAGCGCGGGGCGGCGCAGGGCGGCGAGGTAGAGCTCGTACTCCAGCTCCACCCCGGTCCGTTCCCCGGCGATCCACTCCCCCATGTGCCGGGCGAGCTCGCCCGCGAGGTCGGTCCCGGGGTCGGCAAGCGCGCCGCTCTCGCGCAGTTCCCGCCCGAACCCCTCGTTGGCCTGGCGGAGCGCGGCGACGAGCAGTTCGTCGAGGGAGGCGAAGTGGTACGTCGTGGAGCCGAGCGGGACGTCGGCCTCCGCGGCGACCGTACGGTGGCTCAGCCCCTCGATGCCGCGGGCGCCGACCACCCGCAGCGCGGCGTCGACGATCCGCTGCCGCCGCTCGGGATCGTGGCGGCGGGGGCGGGCCATCAGTGCGCTCCGCCCATGTTGAGCACGAGGACCCCCGCGATGATCAGGAGTACTCCGGCGACCTTGGCGACGCTGAAGGTCTCGTTCATGAAGAGGATGCCGATGACGGCGACCGCCGCGGTGCCCACGCCGGACCAGATCGCGTACGCGGTGCCGACCTGGAGGGTCTTGAGCGCCTGCGCGAGCAGCGCGAAGGCGATCAGATAGCCCGTGGCCGTGACGATCGAGGGCAAGGTCTTCGAGAAGCCCTCGCTGTACTTCATGGAGATCGTGGCGACGATCTCCGCGGCGATGGCTCCCGCCAGCAGTCCGTATCCCATGCGTACGAGTGTACATAACGATATGTACGGGCGTACACAACCCCTCCGGCTACGGTGTGCGCATGACATATGCCCCGGGGCCGTACGACTACGGCTACGCTCCCCCGCCGCCTCCGCCGCAGCCCGGCGTGATACCCCTCGCGCCGCTGAGTCTCAGCCAGATCCTGACCGGTGCATTCACGACCATCGGGCGTTACTGGAAGCAGCTGTTCGGTGTCGCCGCGGTCGCGTACGGCGGGGCCCTGCTGCTGGCCGCCGCGGCCCTCGGCATCGGGTTCGCCCTGGTCTCCGACCATCTGCCCGGGATCTTCGATCTGCCGCGCGGACAGGAACCCAGCTGGGAGGACGGCCGGCCGCTGCTGATCGCCTTCGGCTGTGTGTGGCTGATCGCCATGGTCGGGATGCTGGTCGCGAGCGCCGTCGTCTACGCGGCGTGCCCCGCCGTCCTTCAGGAGGCGGTTCTCGGCCGCCGCACGACCTTCGGCACGGTCTGGCGCCGCGCGTGGTCGCGGATGCCGGCGGTGGTGGGCACGGTCTTCCTGACGCTGCTGCTCACCGTACCGGTCCCGCTCATCGTGTTCGTGGCGGCGTTCGCCGGTCTCATGGTGGCCCTCGAGGGATCGGCCCCGCCGGCGTGGCTGTTCCTGTCGTTCGGTGGCGCCGTGCTGGCCACCCTGCTGACCGCCCCGCTCGCCGCGTGGCTCTGGGTGAAGTTCAGCCTGGCGGCGCCGGCGGCGGTGTTCGAGGGTCAGGGGGCCGTGGCCTCGATGCGCCGCTCCAGCCGGCTGGTCCAGGGCTCATGGTGGCGGACCTTCGGCGCGCTGCTTGTCGCGAGCATCCTGGCCACGGTGGCGAACTGGCTGATCCAACAGGTCCTCAGCATGCTGGTCACACTCCCCGCCACGTTCACGGATCCGTCCGACGCGGGCTCTTCGAGTGAGGTGATGCTGGCCCTGGTGCCGCTCCTGGTGATCGCCATCCTCGGCACGATCGTGGCGCAGGCCGTCTGCGCGGTCTTCCCTCCCCTGGTCGCCGCTCTCGTCTACGTCGACCAGCGCATCCGCAAGGAGAACCTCGCCCCGGCCCTCGTCGAGGCGGCGGCCGGGCCGCCTCCGTTCAGTCGGTGAGGGACTTCTTCGGGCGCAGCACGCAGAACTCGTTCCCCTCGGGGTCGGCGAGGACGACCCAGCTCACGTCCTCACCCTGACCGACGTCGATCCTCCGGGCCCCGAGGGCGAGGATCCTCTCGACCTCGGCGTCCTGGTCGTCGGGCGTCAGGTCGATGTGCAGCCGGTTCTTGACGGCCTTGGACTCGGGGACGGGAAGGAAGCACATCCCCGGCAGGGCGGAGGCGTCGGCACCGATGACGATCTCGTCCTCGGCCTCGAAGAGGATCCGCCAGTCCAGCACCCGCGACCAGAAGCGGGCCTGAGCGGGCAGGTCGTGGGCGTCGACGGCGAGTTGATACATGCGAACGGCCATGCCCGCCAGTCTGCCTGGCGGGCATGGCC
>NZ_JBHJTL010000049.1:0-63165 GCF_042264065.1 Streptomyces sp. NPDC056222
GACGTCGTTTCCGGCGATCAAGACACTGGGCCGCCCTGCAGGACGGCCCGGAGACGGGTCCGCGATCATGACGACCTTCGCACCCCCTCTTTCGGCGCGCCTTTCGCTGACGCCGAAGACCACACTCACCGGCCTGTTGGACGGTGCCTGGTGGCCTCGTTCGCGTGACCTCACCGCCGAACTTCCGCCCCTGGTCGACGCGCTGGAGGGCCGCTACGGGCGCATCACACGCGTCATGGTGAACCCCACCCGCTGGCCCGTCGTCCCTCACAAGGTTCCCGTCACCGGGCACACCGTGCACGTCGGCTGGTTCACCGAACAGGATCCCGACAAGATGATCCTGCTCTCCTACACCGTCGGCCGCTGCGATCTCCTGGTGATCCCGCCCGAGAGCGAACCCGCCGCAGCCGCCCGGCTCATGACCGCCGCCACCATCCCCGGCAGCGCCCTCACCGCCGGTGTGCTGATGTCCGACGAAACCGCGACCGGCCGCCGTATGCGGGACGCCCGAAACAGCGAGGACGCCTGGGAGACCGAAGGCGGGTCCGCCATACCGCCGCTCCGGCACCCGGTCGTCGGAGCGCGGATGATCCCACTACCGGGGAACCCGCGGAGGTGACGTCATGGAGACCTTGATCGCGCTCGCGGCAGGCGCCCTCCTGATCGCGCTCGGCATGCGCCTGATCCACCAACTCAACGCCCAGCACGACGCACGCATCGCGGCCTACCACTTCAGCGACCCCTATCCGGCCATCGCCCGTCCACCCGGCCACAGCCACCACCCGTCGACAGGGAAGGCCCCCAGCCGCCGGCTCACGGGTACCTGGCCCTGACCACCTCGGACCACTCCTCCGACCGAAGGCCGCGGGTGGGGCACCCGACACCCGGGACAACCCACCCGCCGGCCTCTCGCTCACCCGTGAAGGGACCAAGCCCCTTGTACCCCAACGACACCCCGACCCTGCCCTCGGCCGGACACGCCGAGATCCGCATCGTCGCCGCCACCCCCGAAGCCGCCCGCGCGGTCGCCGAAGTCATCCGCCGCTGCTTCGCCGGGACGGAACAGCGCAGCTACCCCGTACCCGAAGGCGGCACCCGGCTCCACCTCACCGTGGACACCGAGTCCGCCGCAGGACCCGCCCTCTCCTGGCTCACCACCAGCAGACCGCTCACCCGCACCGGCGCCCACGTCGACGAAGTCTGAGAAGCGTCGGACCTTCGCTCGGACCAAAGGACTCGATCAGGAGGAAGAACGCGGCTGAGCCGGACTGCCCGATGGCACGCCCTCCCGACGTCATGTCGCCGCCCGGTGCTGGTGCCCCACCTCGCGTGCGAGGTCCAGTCCGAGGACGCGGTCGAGGAAGGCGAACGTCTCGAACTTGGCACCGGCCGGTACGTCGGCGCGCGTCGCCAGGGTGACCAGCGCGTCCAGGACTGCGGGGACGCCGAGGTCGTCAGCCAGCACGGCATGGGCGTGTCGCAGTACGTCGGCAGGGATCGGCCGGGACGGCTCCTGTGCCCAGTCGGCCACCAGCTGCCGCCAGTCCGCCAGCATCCGCCGGGCCTCGTCGAGGGCGGTACCGGTGACCACGACCGGCTCGCGGTGGGCGTGCCCGAGCATCAGCATCCTCACGGCCAACGGATCGGGCCCGTCCGGGTCGACAGGGTCCAGAAGTCCGGATGAGAGGAAGTCGGCACGTTCCGGGCCGACTCGGCCCACGTCGATACGGACCCCGCCGCCCGCGTCCTGGGTGGCGTTCCCGTACGCGTGGACGTGTACGTCGGCAGCGGCGCAGAGCGTTCCGTTCGGATGGTGAACACCGACGGTGGCGGGCGGGTGGATGCCAAGGGCGGACATGGCGCGCTCAAGCGCCTGGTCCTGCTCATGCGGCAGGTCCGGCGTGGTGACGAATGTGCGGGACTGCAGGCCGTGCAGCTCCGCGGTGCGCGCCAGGACGTCACCGACCAGGAGCGTCCGCAGGTCCATCGTGCCGATCCCGGTGTCGCCGGCCGGCAGGTGGACGCAGATGCTCAGCAGATGGCGGCTCACGGAGGGAATCTCCACGAGGTGGCCGGTACGGGTGTCGACGATACGCAGCATGATGCGGAGGCTAGTCGCGGAAACCTCCGGCACCGGGGACGAGCCGACGAGCCGGTGGCACGGGTCGGATTCCCGTCATCCACTCCTGAACGAAGGCCCAGGTCACCGACCTGGGCCTTCTTCCTTGTCAGGTCAGGCCGCGGACCCGGACACCGGCTCCGCGGTGTCCGTCCGTGTGGCGACGGTCGGCGTCATCGTCGTCCCTGGCTGCGGTCGGGGGCCTGGCGGGCGAGGTCGGCGACCGTGGCGGCGACGTGGTCCACCTCCTCCTCGGTGTTGTAGTAGTGCGGCGACAGACGCAGGCACCAGTCGACGTCCTTGTCCCCGAAGTCGAACTGGGCGAACTCGCGGAAGCTGAGTGCCGAGTTGATGCTCCGGGCGTCCAGGGCCGCCTTGAACGGCTGCGGCTGCCAGCCCTCCACCGCGAAGGTGACGAGCGCGGCCAGCCGCGGACCGCGGTCGAGCACCCGTACCCCCGGGATGGGCTCGAGTCGTTCGCGCAGCCGGGCCGCGAGCGCGGGTGTGCGCTGTTCGATGGCCTCGATGCCGACCTCGCGGGCGTACCGTGTGGCGGCCGCGCTGCCGAGCACCGTGGCGTAGGGGAACTCCCATTCCTCGAACCGGGCTGCCGTCGGGGCGGGCTCGTAGGTGCTCGGCCCGGTCCAGCGGGCCCCGTGCATGTCGATGAACAGCGGCTCGTGGCCCGCCCGCAGGACGCGATCGGACACGTACAGGAATCCGGAGCCGCGCGGGCCGCGGAGGAATTTGCGGCAGGTGGCGGTGAGGAGGTCGCAGCCGATCTCCTCCACGTCGATGACGAACTGGCCCACCGACTGGCAGGCGTCCACCAGGTAGAGCAGGTCCAGCTCCCGGCAGTGCCGGCCGATCTCGGCGATCGGCGAGACCAGTCCCGAGTTGGTGGGGACATGGGTGGCGGACACGAGGCGGGGCCGGTGGGTCCGCATCAGCGCGGCCATCGCCTCCACGTCGACGCCCCCGTCGGCGGTGTCGGGGGCGTGGACGATGCGTACGCCGAACCGCTTGCGCAGGGACAGGAAGGCGATCTGGTTGGAGACGAAGTCGTCGCGGGTGGTGAGGATGACGTCGTCGGCCTCGAAGGGGATCGAGGACAGCGCGTTGGCGTAGGCGTGGGTGGCGCTGCCCGCGAAGGCGATGTTGTCGGGCGTGGTGTTGATGAGCGCGGCGATCTCCGTGTAGAACGCGCGCACTTCGGTGGCGCGGGCGGCCGACGCCTCGTAACCGCCCATCCGTGCTTCGAGGTTCAGATGGCCGACCATCGCGTCGAGTACGGGGGCGGCAAGCAGTCCGCAGCCCGCGTTGTTGAAGTGGATGACGTTCCGACACCCCGGGGTGTCGGCCCGCAGGGCGGCGACGTCCAGCTGAAGTGCTTCTCGACCAGGGCCAGTAGCGCTATTCTTGTCTCTCATGAATGACGGTAGCACTTCTGGGGAGTTGGCCGACAGGCTTCGGCCGCTCCTCTCCCGGCTCTCGCCCGGTGACCGGCTGCCGAGCAGTCGTGAGCTGATCAAGGAGTACCGGGTCGGCCCCGCGACGGTGGCGCGGGCCATCGCCGCACTGGCCGCGGAGGGCGCGGTGGTGACCCGTCCGGGCAGCGGGACGTACGTGGCGCAGCGCACCCGCCCCCGTGACGAGGACTCCGACACCGGCGCCGGCACCGACTGGCAGACGGTCGCCCTCACGGACCGCGCCGTCGACACGCACCTGATCGCCGACCCGCTCGGCCCCTCACCGGCCGGGACCATCCCCCTGGACGGCGGTTACGTGCACCGCTCCCTCCAGCCCACCCGGGCCCTGAGCTCGGCACTGGCGCGGGCGGCACGCCGTCCGGACGCCTGGGACCGCGCCCCGGCCGGCGGTCTGACGGCGCTGCGCACCGTCTTCGCACGCATCGTCGGCGGCAGCGTGGCTCCGCAGGACGTCCTGGTCACCGCCGGCGGACAGAGCGCCCTGTCGATCGCGTTCCGGGCCATCGCCGGACCCGGCAGCCCGGTCCTGGTGGAGTCGCCCACCTACCCCGGCGCCCTGACCGCCGCACGCGCCGCGGGGCTCCGGCCGGTGCCGGTCCCGCTCGACTCCGACGGCTTGCGGCCCGACCTGCTGGCCGACGCGTTCGCGATGACCGGCGCCCGGCTGCTGTACTGCCAGCCCGCCTTCCAGAACCCGACCGGTACGGTGCTGGCGCCCGAACGGCGCCGTCAGATCCTCGATGTGGCGCGCGCCTCGGGCGCGTTCGTGATCGAGGACGACTTCGCACGGCACCTCGGACACGGCGGCGCCGTACCGCGGCCGCTGGTCGCCGACGACCGCGACGGCACGGTCGTCCACGTCACCTCACTCACCAAGCCCGCGGCACCGAGCCTGCGGATCGGGGCACTTGTGGCCCGCGGACCGGTCATGGAGCGCATGCGCGCGGTGCGCCTGGTCGACGACTTCTTCGTCACCCGCCCGCTCCAGGAGGCCGCGCTGGAAGTGCTCAGCTCCCCGTCCTGGGACCGGCACGTCCGCTCCCTCGGCACGGCACTGCGCGAGCGCTGCGCCGTACTGGCCGCCGCGGTCGCCCAGGAGATGCCGGGCGCGGCCCTGTCCGGGCTGCCGACCGGAGGCCTTCACCTGTGGGTCCGTCTGCCGCCCGGCGTGGACGACACCGTCCTCACGAGCGCCGCCCGGCAGCATGGTGTCGCCGTGAGCGCCGGCAGCCGCTACTTCGCCACAGAGCCGCCGGCGGCCCACCTGCGCCTCGGGTTCGCCGCCACGGCAGACCATGCGGAACTGACGCAGGGAGTACGCCGACTGGGAGCCGCGCTCGACCACATGATCGACGACACTGTGACGGTCCGGACCGAAGCGCATCCCGGCAGGAGGCCGTAACGCCATGATCCACCGCTCTTCTCGTGTTCTCGGGGCCATGACCGCCCTCGTGGTCCTCGGCGGGACGGTGAGCGGCTGTGGGTCCGACCTGTTCGAGCGTTGTGTCCCGGAGGAGTCCTCCGCGGCGAGCTCGGCCGATCTCACCGGCACGTTCGAGGGCGAGCTGGATGCCGACGGCGCACGGCTGACCCTCACCACCGCCCCGGGGCAGGCCGGCGGCACGCTCACGGCGGAGAACTGGCCGACCGGGGACCGTCATCTGGCCGAACTCGGCGACACCTTCGACGGTTCCGGCACGTGGGAGGTCGACCGGCAGTCGGACCCGGACGACATCCCTCGGTTGCGGCTGTATTTCGAGAAGCCCGAGGGCATTCTCCGCGGGGACACCGTGGACCTCCTGACGATCACCGCGGACTCCGAACGCACGGTCGTCTACAAGCACGACGACCCGGACACCTGCCCGGACTTCGTCCTGGAGCTGAAGAAGCCCTGAGGGAGCCGCCACCGTGGCGGCCGTGACCCATACCTTCCGGCCCCGTCCGGCGGAGACTCGGGTAGCGGCGTCGGGCGGGTGCACGCTCACCGTCCTCACTCCTCCGTTGCGGAACCGATCCCCCGCGCCAGGCGTGTTCTCCTCTCAAAGCGGGGAGGCGCAAAGCGACGTCGGGAGGAGAGCCGATGAGCGACGGTGCGGCACTTGCGGAACGGATCGCCGAGCGGCGGGCCGGGCGGGGCGATCCCAGGGACATGGTGGGGGAGTTGCGTCGGGCCCTGCTGCTGGTACCGGTGGACTCCCGTGGCCTGTGGACGGCGGAGCTCGGCGGCGTGCGCTGGATCTGTGCCTTCACCGACGAGGCCTCGCTCGCCCGGTTCGCCCGAGCCCGCGGCGCTCACGTGCCGGAAGAAGCCGCTGTGCCTGAGCGATCCGATGGGCCTGAGCGATCCGATGCGCCGGAAGGGCCGGCGGCCGGTCCTCCCTGGGAGTTCGCCGAGCTGCGCGGCGCCCGTCTCCTGGACGAGATCATCCCCGCCATGGCCGTCCCCGCCGGAGTCGCCGTCGACATCGCCGATCCCGACGGGGCGATGCTCTTCCCGCCTGCCCACGGCATCGTCCCCGACGCCGTCGCCGTCGACGTACCGGCCGAGGACGGGGGCCTCTGATGGGCGGCGGCGGACCCGAGGACCTGCGGTTCGACGCGGAGAGCATCAAGCAGGTCACCGAGGGCCTTCGGGCGGCCACCGCCGAGCTGCGCGACATCGGTTCGGGCACGGGCGCCGTGCTCGGCAAGGGGTTCTCGGACCTGTCGATGACCGGCATGGAGGCCGGGCACCACGGCCTCTCCGTGGACTTCGAGGACTACTGCGAGCGCTGGGAGTGGGGCGTACGGGCACTGGTCCAGGACGCCAACACCCTCGCGGCGGCGCTGGGTCTCGCCGCCGGGATCGTCTGGGAGGAGGACCAGTACCTCCAGGGCACGTTCAAGATCGCGGTGAACGCCGCCGTCGGCAATCCGCACGCCTCCGAGGCGGATGTCGTCAAGCAGAACTGGGGTGACGTGTTCACCCCCGACTACCTGAACCCCGACTGGAGCGCCGAGTCCTTCGAGCGCGCCGGGGACGAGGCCGCGCAGACCTGGAAGGACACCGGGCGGGCGCTCGTCACGGAGGGGAACGGCGGGCGCCAGTCGCGGATCCTCAACGAGATGCTCGGCGTGGACCAGGGCGCCTTCGACCGCGCGGTGGACGACACCTTCGGCCCGTCTCCCGAGGAGCGTGCCGCCCAGCAGCAGCCGAACGCCGGGGGGAACTGACCGTGGGCATCGGGGATTTCGTCAGCGACATCACGCCCGACGTCGTCGAGGACGCGGTCGAGGACGGCGTGGAGTGGGCCGGGAACCGGGTCGAGGACGCCGGCAACTGGACCGCGGACCGGCTGGAGGACGTCGGCTGGGAGTCCGGCGCGGACTGGGTGCGCGAGCAGTCGCGCTCGCTGGCCAACCGGATGGGCGCCGAGGTCGACGAGATGGACCTCGGACAGACCGAGGACAAGACCAAACTGATCTACGGCAGCCCGACCAAGCTGCGCTCCACAGCCTCCCACCTGCGGGATCTCCAGTCGTCCTTCGACAAGGTGGGCAAGGGACTCAAAGGGCTCGACTCGTCCGCCGTCAAGGGTGAGGCCGCGGACGCGTTCCGCGAGAGCGTGGCGATCGAGCCGCCGAAGTGGTTCAAGGGCGCGGACGCCTTCGGGAAGGCCGCCGACGCCATCGCGAGCTTCGCGCTGACGGTGGAGTGGGCGCAGATGCAGGCGCAGATGGCCATCGACAAGTGGAAGGCCGGCACCAAGGCCTCCGAGAACGCCGCGAACGCGCACAACAAGCAGGTCGACGACTACAACAAGGCCGTCGACGGCTACAACGCCCAGCCCGCCGACAAACGGAACCCGTCCTCCCTGCCGCCGAAGCCGGGCACGTTCAGCGATCCCGGCAAGGCGCAGATGGAGGAGGCGCAGGAGATCCTCGCCGAGGCCCGCAAGCAGCGGAACTCGGCCGCCGAGACGGCGCGTACGGCGGTCCGCGCGGCCCGGGACGAGGCCCCGGCCAAGCCGAGCTACGCCGAGCAGGCCATGGACGGCCTCGAGGAACTGCAGGTGATGAAGGACCACTTCGGCGCCGGCATCATCAAGGGCACGGCCGGCCTGGTCACCTTCGTACGGGGTATCAACCCCACCGACCCGTACAACATCACCCACCCCGCCGAGTACCTCACCAATCTGAACAGCCTCGCCTCCGGCCTCGTCCTCGCCGCCAACGACCCGTGGGGCACGGGCAAGGCGATGATCAACGACTTCATGAAGGATCCCGCCGAGGGCTTCGGACGGCTCGTGCCCGACGCGCTGCTGACCGCGGCGACCGCCGGTGCCGGTGGCGCGGTCAAGGGCGTACGGGTCGCCGCGGACGCGGCCGACATGGCCAGTGACGCCAACCGGGCCCGCAGGCTGCTCGACAACGGACCCAACGGCACCCACAACCGGCCCGACGGGCAGCGGCTGGTCGACGAGACCGACCCGGTGGACCTCGCCTCGGGGCGGATGTTCCTGCCCCAGACCGACGTGGTCCTGCCGGGCACGTTGCCGCTGGCCTTCACCCGGCGCGTCGAGTCCGGCTACACCGCCGGCCGCTTCTTCGGCCCGTCCTGGTCCTCCACCGTGGACGAGCACCTGGAGATCGACGCCCGAGGGGTCGTGCATGTCACCGACGACGGCCTCCTGCTCACGTACCCGCATCCCGTGCCCGGCGTCCCCACCCTTCCCGAGTCGGGCACCGTGCGCCGCCTCCTCACCCGCGACGCGAGCGGCGACTACGTCCTCACCGACCCCGAGTCCGGCCTGACCCGCCACTTCACCGCGCCGCCCGGCGTCGAGCCCGGGGACGACGGGGACGCCTGGCTCGTCCACACCGCCGACCGGAGCGGCCACACCGTCAGCGTCGACCGCGGTACGGACGGCACACCGCTCACCCTCGCCGACTCGGCGGGCCGCCGCCTGGCCGTCGCCACGGCGGACGGCCGGGTGACCGGCCTGGCCCTGGAACTCCCCGACGGCGCCCGGCAGGACGTCGTCCGCTACGCCTACACCGACGGCAACCTCACCGGCGTCACCCGGCCCTCCGGCGCCACCCTCACCTTCGAGTACGACGACCGGCGGCGGGTGATCGCCTGGATCGACTCCAACGACAGCCGCTACGACTACGCCTACGACGAGCACGACCGGGTGATCGGCGAGGGGGGCCAGGCCGGACACGTCCAGCTCACCCTGGCGTACGGCACTCCCGACCCCGCCACGGGCCACCGCGTCACCACGCTGACCACCGCCGACGGCCGCGTCGTCCGCCATCTGATCGACGGTGCCTGCCGGGTCGTCGCCACCACCGACCCACTCGGCCACACCACCCGCTTCGCCCATGACACCCGCGGCAACCTGCTGACCCGCACCGACCCCCTGGGTCGTGTCACCGCCTTCTCGTACGACGAGGAGGGCCGACTGCTCGCGGTCGTCCGCGCCGACGGCAGCCGCATCGGCACCGTCCGCGACGCGCGGGGCCTGCCGGTGGAGTTCACCGACGCGGACGGCGGGCGCACGCTCCAGGAGTTCGACGACCTGGGCAACCTCGTCGCGGTCACGGACCCCGGCGGCCGCACCACCCGGTACGCGTACGACGACCGCGGCCATCTCCGGGCCGCCACCGACGTGTTCGGCGCCGTGACCGCCTTCCGCTGCGACCCGGCCGGACTGCCCGTGGAGGTCACCGACCCGCTCGGCGGCACCACCCGGTGCGAACGGGACGCCTTCGGCCGGCTCACCCGCATCACCGACGCTCTCGGCGCGACCACCACCCTCGAATGGAACGCCGACGGCGATCCCGCCCGGCGCACCCTCCCCGACGGCTCCACCGAGTCCTGGACGTACGACGGCGAGGGCAACTGCACCGCCCACACCGACGCGACGGGCCTCACGACACGCTTCGAGTACACCCACTTCGACCTGCTCTCCGCCCGCACCGGCCCGGACGGTGCCCGCCACACCTTCGAGCACGACGCTGCGCTGCGCCTCACCAAGGTCACCGACCCGCAGGGCCTGACGTGGACGTACGACTACGACCGGGCCGGCCGGACGGTGTCCGAGACCGACTTCGACGGGCGTACCGTCGGCTACACCCTCGACCCGGTCGGACAGGTGGTCACCCGCACCACCCCCACGGGCGAGACCGTCTCCTACGAGCGGGACGTGCTCGACCGGGTCGTCCGGAAGGACGCGGCAGGCGCCGTCACCACCTACGCGTACGACACGGCCGGACGGATGATCCGGGCCACGGGCCCCGACTGCGAGCTGCTCCGGACGTACGGCCGCCGCGGCGAGCTCAAGGCCGAACTCGTCGACGGCCGCCCCCTCGTCCACGGCTACGACGACGCCGGGCGCCGGGCCCGCCGCGTCACGCCCACCGGACACGTCACCTCCTACGGCTACGACGCGGCCGGCCTTCTCACCCGGCTGACCAGCGGCACACGCCGGATCGCGTTCGCCCACGACGCGGCGGGACGCGAGCTGCGCCGCGCCTTCGGCGACACGGTGGCCCTGGCCTCGGCCTGGGACGAGGCCGGCCGGCTGACCGGACAGCACCTCACCGCCGGCGACCGCACGGTCAACCGCCGCACGTACACCTACCGCGCCGACGGGCACCTCACCGCGCTCGACGACATCCTGCGCGGCTCGTTCCGCTACGACCTGGACGCCACGGGCCGGGTGACGACGGTGACGGCCGCCGGCTGGACGGAGACGTACGCCTACGACGCGGCCGGCAACCAGACCTCCGCGTCCTGGCCCGAAGGCCATCCCGGCCACGAGGCGACCGGGCCCCGCAGCTACACCGGGACGGTGGTGACCCGCGCCGGCGCGGTGCGGTACGAGCACGACGCCGGCGGCCGGATCACCCTGCGCCGCAAGACCCGGCTGTCCCGGAAGGCCGACACCTGGCGGTACACCTGGGACGCCGAGGACCGCCTCACCGCCGTCACCACGCCCGACGGCACACGCTGGCGGTACCGGTACGACCCGCTGGGCCGGCGCACGGCGAAACAGCGTCTGGCCGACGACGGTGAGACGGTCGTCGAGGAGGTCCGGTTCACCTGGGACGGCTCGACCCTGTGCGAACAGACCACCACCGCCCCCGGGATGCCCCACCCCGTCGCCCTGACCTGGGACCACCGGCAGAACCGGCCGCTGGCCCAGACGGAACGCGTCCTCGGCACGGACGCCTCCCAGGAGGTGTTCGACGAACGCTTCTTCGCGATCGCCACCGACATCGTGGGAACCCCCACCGAACTCGTCGACGAGGCGGGCGAGCCGGCCTGGCACGCCCGCGCCACGCTCTGGGGCACCACCGCGTGGAACAGTTCCGCGACGGCGTACACCCCGCTGCGATTCCCTGGGCAGTACTACGACCCCGAGACCGGCCTCCACCACAACTACTTCCGGCAGTACGACCCCGAGACCGCCCGCTATCTGACGCCCGACCCGCTGGGCCTCGCCCCGGCACCCAACCCGGCCGCCTACGTCCACAACCCGTTCACCTGGTCCGATCCGCTGGGTCTCTCGCCGTACCGGGGCCTCGGCCTCAGCGACGAGGCGATGAACGCCATCCAGAAGCTGGAGAACATCAAGGCCGACCCGATCGGCCGCATCAACTCCGACCCCGACCACAACCACTACTCGGCCGCGCGGCGGGAGGCGGGCGGTGAGGTGGTGGCCCGTAAGCCGGACGGAACACCGTACGACCACGTCGCGGACCTCACGCAGGCGCAGCAGGGGCTGGAGAACGTCCGCAAGGCGCTGTGGAGGGAGATGGAGCGGCTGCCCGACGGCATGACCGAACGCGGCCTGGAAGTCCTCCTGAAGAAGCACGACGAGACCGTCTACCACCTCGACCGTGTGAAAGGCTTCCTGCACCAGATCCAGAACCGGAACGGAACTTCAGGCGGATGACCGACGAGAACGGCCACGAGGCCGAGGTACGGGACCGGTGGGCCGGGCCGGAGGGCGCCTCCGTCCTTGCCGGACTGCGCGACGCGCTGACCGGCGGCGGCGACTGGCGCTCCCTTGTGCGCGCGTGGACACAGCCCTGGGGCAACGACAACGACCTCGCCGGGATCCCGCTGGCGGGGGTCGACCTCACGGGCGTGGACCTGACGGGCGTCCACCTGAGCTACGCCGACCTGCGGGGCGCCGACCTCAGCGGCTGCGACCTCACCGACGCGTTCCTGACCGGCACCGACCTGGGCGGAGCCACCCTGGTGAACGCGACGCTGACGCGGGTGAACGGCGGCCTCTGCGACCTGACCGGCGCCGACCTCAGCGGCGCCCGGGCGGACGACGCGACGTTCTCCCAGGCGCGGCTGATCGGCGCCACCTTGCGCGGAGCCTCCCTGCGCCGCGCGAAGCTCGTCGGCGCCGAACTCACGGACGCCGACCTGTCGCACGCGGATCTCACGGAGGCCGTGCTGATCGCGGCGCGAACCGAGGGGACGGTCCTGACCGACGCGATCCTGGAGGGCGTACGGCGCGGGTCGCTGAGGCCCTGAGGGGCGTCCCGCCCTACGCCAGCGCCTTGTAGAAGAAGCTGCAGTCCTGGAGCGTGCCCGTGGGGTCGGTGGCGTACGCGGGGACCTTGCCGAAGCGTGTCCAGCCGGTCGTGGCGTAGAGGCGGTCGGCCGTGCTGTCGGTCTCCGTGTCGAGCAACAGCAGGGTGACGCCCGCTTCCCGGGCGGCCCGTTCGGCCGTGGTCAGCAGGCGGCGGGCGAGGCCCTGGCCCCGGGCCTTCCGGTGGACCATCAGCTTGACGATCTCGGCGCGGTGGCGGCCGTTGGCCTTCGGTTCGAGGGCCAGGCTCACCGTGCCGACGAGGCCGTCGGGGCTGTGGGCGGCCCAGACCCTGAGGGTGCCGGAGTCGAGCGCCGGCTGCCGGGTGTGCCACCAGGCGGTCGCGGCCTCGTGGTCGAAGGGCTGGAGGAAGCCCAGCGACGCGCCGCTCGCGACGGCGTCGACCAGGACGTCGGCGAGGCCGTCGACGGCCGGGGCGAACGCTTCGGGGGAGAGGTGGGTGATGGTGGGCACGGTGTCGGTTCCTCTGAGTTCTCGGAGCGGCGCGCTCAGGGCAGGACGATCAGGAGCGCGTACCGCACCGGCTCCGCGCCCGGGCAGCGGAAGCGCGAGCGTCCCCAGAGCCGGAACCGCAGACAGTCCCCCGCCGCCAGCTCGTGCACGCGACCGCCCTCGGTCACCTCCAGGGCGCCCTCGAGGACCCAGATGTGCTGCTCGAGGCCCGCGACCGGAGGCCCGTCGTACGCGATGTCCCCACCGGGCCCCAGCACCCCTTCGACGAGCTCGCCGCGCAGCCCCGGATGCGGGGGAGACACCGAGCGGCGAGTGAACCCCACGGACTCGTCGCGCCACACCTCCTGGCGCCCGGCGCGGACCACCAGGGGCGGCTCGGACTCGACCTCCGCGAGGAGCTGGGACATCGTCAGCCCGTACGCCGCGCACAGCCTGCCCAGCAGGACCGCCGTCGGGCTCAGCTCGACCCGCTCCAGGCGCGACAGGGTCGACCGGCTCGCTCCCGTACGTCCGGCCAGGTCGTCCAGCGACCAGCCGCGCTCCGTGCGCAGCTCGGCGAGACGGCCCGCCAGGCGGGTGTCGAGCGCGGTCGCCCCGGATTCGGCACCTGATTCCACTGATCCCATATCTGAGAACCTATCTCAGATATGGGATCCACTGCCAGGGTCTTCTACGGTGCCAGCCGGCTGAACGCCACCTCGAAGTGCTCCACCGACACCACCCGCTGCCCCTCCCGCTGCGACGACTCGTCCCGCACCTCGGCCGCCCTGCCCTCGCTGGCCACCATGGCCTCCTCGTCCTCCCACAGGGTCAGCGACGTCGCCTTTCCCGTGGCCCGGTCGACGAGGTAGTACGCGCCCTTGAAACCCGGCAGCGTCTCCACCAGCTTGACGATCACCTCCGACTTGGCGGCCAGGTCGCCCTCCACGGGAACCGGTGACCCCTGGTACGTGCTCAGCCTCGCGTACATCGACGGACGTCCTTTCCTCGGCGGCCAGGCAGCTCAGCACCAGCGTGCGACGGCGGGCCGCGCCCCGCATGTCAGCGCGGGACAATAGGGACGAGGAGGGCGCGGGGAGGACGCGAGGAGAGGCCGGGGAGCGCGCACGGAGGGCATGAGGAGGCGGACACCGTGACGCCGTACATAGCCGTGACCGCCCTGAGCCATGCGGGGCTGCTGCGCGACCACAACGAGGACAGTCTCGTCGTCGGTCCGTGGACGCTCTGCGGGACCGTGACCGACAGCCCCCAGACGATGCTGTTCCCCCTCGACCGGCCCCTTCTGGTCGCCGTCGCCGACGGACTGGGCGGGCAGCCGGCCGGTGAGGTGGCCAGCGGTCTTGTCGTGCGCCGGCTCGCCGCGCTCGCTCCGGCGCTGGTCGGCACCGAGGCGATGGGCGAGGCGCTGGAGCTGTGCAACCGGGCCGTGTACGCGGCGGCCGACGGCCGCCCGGACCTCGCCACCATGGGGACCACGGTGGCGGGCACGCTCGTCCTTGAGGGGTCGCTGCTGTCGTTCAACGTCGGCGACAGCAAGGTCTACAACGCGGCGCGGGCCGGGCTGCGCCAGGTCAGCGTGGACGACAGCCCGCCGCCCCCACCCGGGCAGCGCACCACCTCGGCCGTCCTGCAGACCCTCGGCGGCAGCCACACGTACAACGCCGTCACGCCCCATGTCGCGAGCTTCCCGCTCAACCTGGGCGACCGCTATCTGGTGTGCAGCGACGGTCTCACCGACCCGGTGCCGGACGAGGAGATCGAGGACCTGCTGCGGGTGCACGACGACGGCAAGGCGGCCTTCGAGCTGTGGAAGGCCGCCATCGACGCCGGCGGACCCGACAACATCACCCTCGCGCTCGTCCGGGTGGGGGACTGAACCTCGTGGGGCCCTCACACGGGCTCCCGCTCCGGCTCCTTCTCCCCTCCCTCCCCCTCCTTCTCGTCCTCCGCGAGGAACTCCGTCACCGCCAGCGCGAACAGCAGCGCCAGCGCCAGGCCCACGACGACCCAGCCCGTCGGATGGCTCCAGAGGATGTACACGACGATCGCCGCGGCCACCAGGATCCAGGTGATCCACGTCCGGTGCCGGCTGACGAACGGGCCGACCGGGCCCGTCCGCAGGCCCACACGGTCGGCCGTCTGGCGCGTGGCCCGGATGCCCGAGTGCCACAGCTCGCGGACCACCGTGGCGTACCGGCCGGGGCCGGAGAGCCAGGCCGCGAGCGCGAGGACCAGCCCGAGGACCACGACCATCCGGATCGTCGTCCGCAGGAGGCGGACGAGGGCGTCGTAGACGGACTCGGCGGCCGCCTGCGAGACGGTGTCGGGCAGGGCGTTGAGATAGACCGTACGGAAGACGGTCAGGCCGACGGCGAGCACCAGGGCCGCGGCGACGAAGCCGAGGGCCGCGGCGACCAGGGCGCGGCGCCGGTGGGCGGAGAGCAGCACACCGGCCGCGGCGAGGAGGACGGCGATGACCGGCAGCCAGAAGCCCATCAGTTCGAGGAGCCGGAAGCCGGTCTTCACCTTCCCGATGTCGTCGGCCTTGAGGATGGTGAAGTCGGTGTGCACCTCGGGGATCTTCTCGGCGACCGAGAGGCCGGACTCGACGAGGCGTTGCTTGACCCGTTCGATGACGGGCGCGAGGTCGAGCGTCACCGTGTCGTTCTTGATCTGCACCGCGCCCTCGCCGCTGCCGGTCAGGGCGCGGACGACCGAGGTGTGGATCGCGCGGTTGGCGTCGGTCCACACCGTCTCGAAGGCGTCCGAGGCGACGATCTCCTCCGCCTTGTCGTGGACGAAGCTCTGCACCGCGCTTTCCAGGGAGTCACCCAGGCGGCCCAATGCCCGTGCCAGGAGCGGGCGCTGTTCCGGGGCGACCCCTTCCAGGAGGTCCTGGAGGTCGATGTGTTGCATCACCGCGCCGGTGACCCGGTTGGCCACGGCGGCCTGGATGTCCGGGTCCGAGGCGAGCGGTTTCACCGTGGCGACGTAACGGTCGGTGTCGCCGACGATGTCGGCCGTCCAGGCGGCGACGATGCCCAGCGGGGCGAGCACGCAGCCGAGGACGATCAGCAGCGCGGCGAAGAAGGAGCGCAGCCGGTGGCGGCGCACGGGCGGCCGCCCGGCCTCCGCCTCCAGGGCGGCGACCCGCGCCCGCAGCGCCTCCAGTTCGCGGTCGGACTCTGGTGTGTTCATCCCTCCGCTTTCCCGAGCATTCGCCGATATCTCTACGAATCAGGCCAATTCTCCGAGCGGGTGGTGGGTTTGTCGCTCCGGGCTGGGCCGATCGCGCCCCGTCACCCGAGTGCCGCAGCACCGGAGTGCGGGCCACGGACCTCTGTCGTACGGTCGGCCGTCCGCGCGATCATGGGGGCATGGTCATGAAGCAGCGCTGCGCCGTACTCGACGACTATCAGGGCGTCGCCCTCTCCTCCGCCGACTGGACTCCGCTCGCCGACCGCGTCGACGTACGCGTGCTGAGCGAGCACCTGACCGACCGGGACTCGCTCGTCGCCGCGATCGAGGACTGCGAGATCGTGGTCGTCATGCGGGAACGGACGCCGCTGGACGCCGAGTTGCTGAAGCGGCTGCCGCGACTGCGGCTGATCGTCACGTCCGGGATGCGCAACGCCTCGATCGACCTGAACGCGGCGGCCGGACTGGGGATCACCGTCTGCGGTACGGCCAGCAGCTCCGAGCCGCCCGCCGAACTCACCTGGGCCCTGATCCTGGGCCTGGCCCGCCAGGTACGGACCGAGGCGCAGGCGCTGCGCGAGGGCGGGCCCTGGCAGTCGACGGTCGGGATGGACCTGGCCGGCCGGACCCTTGGGCTCGTGGGCCTCGGCAAGATCGGCGGCCGGGTCGCCCGCATCGGCCTCGCCTTCGGCATGGACGTCCACGCCTGGAGCCCGAACCTGACGCGGGAACGGGCCGCCGAGCACGGGGTGACCCTCGCGGCGGACAAGCGGGAGCTGATGGAACGCAGCGACATCGTCTCGCTGCACATGGTCCTGTCCGACCGCACCCGGGGGCTCGTCGGCGCGGCCGAACTCGACGCGATGCGCCCGTCCGCGTACCTGGTCAACACCTCCCGCGCGGGCCTGGTCGACGGCGAGGCGCTGCTGCGGGCGCTGCGCGAGGGCCGGATCGCGGGGGCGGGGCTCGACGTCTTCGCCACCGAACCCCTCACAGCCGACGACCCCCTGCGCACCCTGCCGAACGTCCTCGCCCTGCCGCACCTCGGATACGTGACGGAGGGCAACTACGCCCGCTACTTCGGCCAGGCGGTCGAGGACATCGAGGCGTACCTGGCGGGGGAGCCGGTGCGGGTTCTGGGGTAGGCGGCGCGGGGGCGGGCACCCGGCCCGCGCGGACGAGTGACGGCCGGGCGACCGTGTGGGACGGTGGACGTATGCCGGTACCCGTGATCCTCGACTGCGATCCCGGCCACGACGACGCCTTCAACATCCTGCTGGCCGCGGCCCATCCGGCCGTCGACCTGCTGGCCATCACCACCGTGGCGGGCAATCAGACGGTGGAGAAGACCACCCTCAACGCCCGCCGGGTGTGTGCGGTCGCCGGGATCCGCGGAGTGCCGATCGCGGCCGGCCGGTCCCGGCCGCTGCACGGCGCGCCGCTGGTCGCCGAGAACATCCACGGCGGCTCGGGGCTCGACGGGCCCGGGTTCGGCGAGGGTGAGCCGGACGTACCGCAGGATCCGCGCGACGCCCTCACCCTCACCCGGGACATCCTGCTCACCCAGCCCGCGCCCGTGACGCTCGTCCCGACCGGACCGCTGACCAACGTCGCGACGCTGCTGCTCGCCCATCCGGAGCTGACGCACCGGATCGAGCGGATCGTGCTGATGGGCGGGTCGACCGGGCGCGGGAACACCACACCGGCCGCGGAGTTCAACATCCTGTGCGACCCGGAGGCGGCGGACATCGTCTTCGACAGCGGGCTGCCGATCACGATGTTCGGGCTCAACGCCACCCATCAGGCCCAGGCGACCCCGGACGTCATCTCCCGTATCGCCGCGCTGGGCACGCCGCTCGCCAAGCTCTGCATCGAGCTGCTGACCTTTTTCGCCGCCACCTACCGCGAGGTCTACGGCTTCGACGCACCACCGTTGCACGATCCGCTGACCGTGGCGCATCTGATCGACCCGTCCCTGATCAGCCTGGTGCGGGCGGCGGTGACGATCGAGCTGACGGGTACGCACACGCGCGGGGCGACGGTCGTGGACCTGGACGGCGTGACGGGCCGGCCGGCCAACGCCGAGGTGGGCATGGAGGTCGACGTGCCGGGCTTCTGGGACCTGATCGTGGAGGCCGTGCGGGTACTGGGCGAACGATCCCGGAACTGACGAGACGCAACGTCTTGCGAAATGACGAGCGATCCCTTACGTTCGAGGAACACGAGACGAGACGTCTCGTATCGCTTTCTCCGAGGCAAAGGATCCGCCCTTGTTCCGTGTCCAACTCACCGACGTCACCAAGCGCTACGACGACCGGCTCGTCCTCGACCGGGTCTCCCTCACCGTCCGCCCCGGCGAACGCGTCGGCGTCGTCGGCGACAACGGCTCCGGAAAGTCCACCTTCCTCCGGCTCCTCGCCGGCCTGGAGCAGCCCGACAACGGCACCGTCGCCGTGGACTCCCCCGGCGGTCTCGGCCACCTCGCCCAGACCCTGGACCTCCCCGGCACCGCACGCGTCGGCGACGCGGTCGACCTCGCGCTCGCCGACGTACGGAAGCTGGAGCGGGCGATCCGGGCCGCCGAGGCGGAGCTCGCCCGCACCGGCGACCTCGAGGGGTACGCGACCCTCCTCGCCGCGTACGAGGCGCGCGGCGGGCGGGACGCCGACCGCAGGGTCGAGACGAGCCTGCGGCAGCTCGGCGAGCGGGAGCCGCTCGACCGCGACCGCCCGCTCGGCACGCTCTCCGGCGGACAGCGCTCCCGGCTCGCCCTCGCCGCGACCCTGGCCGCCGACCCCGAACTGCTGCTGCTCGACGAGCCGACCAACGACCTCGACGACGAGGCCGTCACCTGGCTCGAGGAACGGCTGCGCACCCACCGGGGGACGGTCGTCGCCGTCACCCACGACCGGGTCTTCCTCGACCGGGTCACGACCGCCGTCCTGGAGGTGAACGGCGAGCTGCGCACGGTCCGCAGATACGGCAACGGCTACGCCGGCTATCTGACCGGCCGGGCGGCCGAACGGGCCCGGTGGGAGCGGGAGTACGAGGAGTGGCGGACGGAGCTCGCCCGCCACACGGCACTCGCCGACACCAACATCGACCGCTTCTCCGCCATCCCGCGCAAGGCCCCGGCGGCCTTCAGCGGGGCCGGCGCCTTCCGCGCCCGCTCGCGGGCGCACGGCGCGATGAGCAGGATCCGGGCCGCCCGCGAGAAGCTCCAGCGGCTCACCGAGGACGCTGTGGCGACACCGCCGGAGCCGCTGCGGTTCACGGCGTCCATCGAGGGCGCGGCGGGCGCGGTCGCGCTGACGGACGTACGGATGGAGGGCCGGCTGCGGCCGGCCTCCCTGCGCCTGGCCCCCGGTGAACGCCTCCTGGTCACCGGCCCGAACGGCGCCGGCAAGTCCACCCTGCTCAAGATCCTCGCGGGCGAACTGACCCCGGACGGCGGGACGATGACGGCCCCTCCCCGGGTCGGGATGCTCCGCCAGGACACCGAACTGCCGGACGACCCCCGCACGGTCGCCGCGGCGTTCGGGGAGGGCCGGGAGGAGGAGCTGCTACGGCTCGGGCTCTTCCGGGCCGCCGATCTGTCCACGCCGGTACGGGAGTTGTCGACGGGCCAGCGCCGCAAGCTGGAACTGGCGCGCCTGGTCACCCGCCCAACGGACCTGCTCCTCCTCGACGAACCGACCAACCACCTGGCCCCCGGCCTGGTGGAAGACCTGGAGGCAGCCCTCGCCACCTACCCGGGCACCCTGGTGATCGTCACCCACGACCGCCGAATCCGAGCGGGCTTCCGGGGCCGACGCCTCGAACTGGCCGCGTGGGCTAGCGCACCGTGTCCGGCGTGAACGGAGGCTGCTCGAAGGTGGGTACGGGGATCACGATCACGTCGTCCCCGGGCGTGTACGGCGGAGGTATCTCCGGCGTGGGCAACGGCCGGGGCGGCGCCGGGGGCGGGTTGGGCCCGGAGTTCGGGTTCTGCGGCTCCGTCCGCGACCGGGTGCCGGTCTTCCGCTTCGTCTCCTTCGCCTTCGGGCGCGGTGACACGTACGCCGTCGGCGGCGGGGTCGTACGGGTCGCGGACGGCGTCGCGGACGGGCTCACCGACGTCGACGCACTCGGCGAAGGCGTCGGCGAAGCTGTCGGTGAGGCCGAGGAGACGGAAGGGGAACCGGACGGGGACGGGGGACGGCTCCGGTCTCCGTCCGTACCGCCGCCCCCGCCGCATCCGCTCAGTACGAGCCCGGCCAGCAGCGCCACCGCCGCCGGACCGGATCCTCTTCCGCCGAGGGCACGCATGCCCCTCACCCCACCCCTGGAGACCTGATCCGCACATTCGTGCGGCCGGAATCGTACCGTCGGCGGGCCGGCCGTCAGCCCTCCCCGTCGTCCTCCAGATCGCCCTCCGTGTCCAGGAACACCTGCCGCAGCGCCGCCAGGGTCTCCGGGTCCGGCTTCTCCCACATGCCGCGCGACTCCGCCTCCAGGAGGCGCTCCGCGATGCCGTGCAGGGCCCAGGGGTTGGCCTCCTTCAGGAAGGCCTGGTTCTCCGGGTCCAGGACGTACGTCTCCGTGAGCTTGTCGTACATCCAGTCGGCGACCACACCGGTCGTCGCGTCGTAGCCGAAGAGGTAGTCGACCGTCGCCGCCAGCTCGAACGCGCCCTTGTAGCCGTGACGACGCATCGCCTCGATCCACTTCGGGTTGACCACCCGGGCGCGGAAGACCCGCGAGGTCTCCTCGACCAGGGTCCGGGTGCGGACCGTCTCCGGACGGGTGGAGTCGCCGATGTACGCCTCGGGCGCCGAGCCCGTCAGCGCGCGGACGGTCGCCACCATGCCGCCGTGGTACTGGAAGTAGTCGTCCGAGTCGGCGATGTCGTGCTCGCGCGTGTCCGTGTTCTTCGCGGCGACGGCGATCCGCTTGTACGCCGTCTCCATCTCCGAGCGCGCCGGACGCCCTTCGAGACCACGCCCGTACGCGTACCCGCCCCACACCGTGTACACCTCGGCGAGGTCCGCGTCCGTACGCCAGTCGCGCGAGTCGATCAGCTGGAGGATGCCCGCGCCGTACGTGCCCGGCCGCGAGCCGAAGATACGGGTGGTCGCCCGCCGCTCGTCGCCGTGCTCGGCCAGGTCGGCCTGCGCGTGCGCCCGTACGAAGTTGTCCTCGGCCGGCTCGTCCAGCGAGGCGGCCAGCCGCACGGCGTCGTCGAGAAGCCCGATGACGTGCGGGAACGCGTCCCGGAAGAAGCCCGAGATGCGCAGCGTCACATCGATGCGCGGACGGCCCAGTTCGGCGAGCGGGATCGCCTCGAGACCGTTCACCCGGCGCGAGGCGTCGTCCCAGGTCGGGCGGATGCCCAGCAGGGCCAGCGCCTCGGCCACGTCGTCGCCCGCCGTGCGCATCGCGCTCGTCCCCCACAGGGACAGACCGACGGACGTCGGCCACTCGCCGTTGTCGGAGCGGTAGCGCTCCAGGAGCGAGTCGGCGAGCGCCTGACCGGTCTCCCACGCGAGGCGGGAGGGAACGGCCTTGGGGTCGACGGAGTAGAAGTTCCGGCCGGTCGGCAGCACGTTCACCAGACCGCGCAGCGGCGAGCCGGACGGGCCGGCCGGCACGAAGCCGCCGTCCAACGCGTGCACGGCGTGGGTGAGTTCGTCGGTCGTGGCCGAGAGCCGCGGAACGACCTGCTCGCAGGCGAAGCGGAGCACCGCCTGGACGTCGGCGCCGTACGCGGCGGCGACCGCCGGGACCGCGTCCACGGACCAGTCCGCCGCCTCCATCGCCTCGACCAGCTCGCGCGCAGTCGCCTCCGCCTCGTCGGCGGTCGTCCGGGTCGCGGCCGACTCGTCCAGCCCCAGGGCCTCACGCAGACCCGGCAGGGCCTGCGTACCGCCCCAGATCTGCCGGGCGCGCAGGATCGACAGCACGAGGTTCACCCGCGCCTCGCCCACCGGCGCCCCGCCGAGCACATGCAGACCGTCCCTGATCTGCGCGTCCTTGACCTCGCACAGCCAGCCGTCGACATGCAGCAGGAAGTCGTCGAAGCCGTCGTCCTCCGGACGGTCCTCGAGCCCCAGGTCGTGGTCGAGCTTCGCCGCCTGGATCAGCGTCCAGATCTGCGCGCGGATCGCGGGCAGCTTCGACGGGTCCATGGAGGAGATCTGCGCGTACTCGTCGAGCAGCTGCTCCAGGCGCGCGATGTCGCCGTACGAGTCGGCGCGCGCCATCGGCGGCACCAGGTGGTCGACGAGCGTCGCGTGCACGCGACGCTTGGCCTGCGTGCCCTCGCCCGGGTCGTTGACCAGGAACGGGTAGATCAGAGGGATGTCGCCGAGCGCCGCGTCCGGGCCGCAGGCGGCCGACAGGCCGGCGTTCTTGCCGGGCAGCCACTCCAGGTTGCCGTGCTTGCCGAGGTGGACCATCGCGTCCGCCCCGAAGCCGCCGTCCTCGGCGCGCGCCGCGATCCAGCGGTAGGCGGCCAGGTAGTGGTGGGACGGCGGGAGATCGGGGTCGTGATAGATCGCGATCGGGTTCTCGCCGAAGCCGCGCGGCGGCTGGATGAGGATCAGCAGGTTCCCGCGCCGCAGGGCGGCGAGGACGATGTCGCCCTCGGGGTTGCGGGACCGGTCCAGGAACATCTCGCCGGGCGCCGGGCCCCAGTGCTCCTCGACCGCCTCGCGCAGCTCGGCCGGGAGCTGCGCGTACCAGCGCTTGTAGTCGGCCGCCGGGATGCGAACGGGGTTCTTCGCCAGCTGCTCCTCGGTGAGCCAGTCCTGGTCGTGGCCGCCGGCCTCGATCAGGGCGTAGATCAGCTCGTCGCCGTCGCCGGAGACCAGGCCGGGGATCTCCTCGACCGGACCGAAGTCGTAGCCCTCCTCCCGCAGGCGCCGCAGCAGCGCGACGGCGGAGGCGGGGGTGTCGAGGCCGACCGCGTTGCCGATCCGGGAGTGCTTGGTCGGGTACGCGGAGAGGACGAGCGCGAGCTTCTTCTCGGCGTTCGGGATATGGCGCAGACGGGCGTGACGGACCGCGATCCCGGCGACGCGGGCCGCGCGCTCGGTGTCGGCGACGTACGCGGGCAGCCCGTCCTCGTCGATCTCCTTGAAGGAGAACGGGACGGTGATGAGCCGGCCGTCGAACTCGGGGACGGCGACCTGGCTCGCGGCGTCCAGCGGGGAGAGACCCTCGTCGTTCTCCTCCCAGGCCGAGCGCGAGCCGGTGAGGCAGAGCGCCTGGAGGATCGGTACGTCGAGGGCGGCGAGCGCGCCCGCGTCCCAGGCCTCCTCGTCGCCGCCGGCCTGCGCCTCGGCGGGCTTGGTGCCGCCGGCCGCGAGGACGGTGGTGATGATCGCGTCGGCGCCGCGCAGACGGTCGAGCAGCTCCGGCTCCGGGGCGCGCAGGGACGCGACGTACAGCGGCAGGGCCTGGGCGCCGGCGTCCTCGACGGCCTCGCAGAGGGTGTCGATGAAGGCGGTGTTCCCGCTCATGTGGTGGGCGCGGTAGTAGAGCACGGCGACCGTCGGGCCGTCGGTCGTCCGGGGCGTGCGCTCCAGCGGGCCCCAGGTCGGCGCGGCGGCCGGGGCGTCGAAGCCGTGGCCGGTGAGCAGCACGGTGTCGGAGAGGAAGCGGGCCAGCTGCTCCAGGTTGGCCGGGCCGCCGTGCGCGAGGTAGGCGTGGGCCTCGGTGGCGACACCCACCGGGACGGTGGAGGTCGCCATGAGCTGGGCGTCGGGGGCCTGTTCGCCGGAGAGCACGACCAGCGGCCTTCCGGCGGCGCGCAGCGCGTCGAGGCCGTCCTCCCATGCCCGCAGCCCGCCGAGGAGCCGCACGAGAACGAGGTCGACGTCGTCCAGGAGCCCGGGCAGGTCGTCCAGGGCGAGGCGGGAGGGATTGGCGAACCGGTACTCGACGGGGCCGCCGGCCGCGCGGGCGCTGAGCAGGTCGGTGTCGGAGTGCGACAGCAACAGAATTCGCATGCGTGCGCAGGCCTTCCTCGGGGTTGTCCGCGCCCCGGGTGGTCGTATGGACGGCGGGAGTTCCTGACTCACCGGGCCGCTGGTGCGACCTGGCTCACAGTGGCGGGACCGCGCCGGATTCTCACCGGGCTTCCTCCCCGGGGTCCTGGGACCCCATGCCGTCTGCATAGTAGATCGTGCTCACGGCGGGCAGGGGTCGTCCCCAGGGGTCGTCCCGATCCACGTGGGTATGCTCGCCGCCATGCCGCCCACCCCACCCACAACGCCCAACCGGGGCGAACCTCTCATACGGGACCGTGGCGATGCCTGCCCCGGCGCGCTGCGCCTGCACCCCGCCGATGACGGCGGTCTGGCCCGACTGCGCCTGCCCGCAGGCTTGTTGACGTCTCGTCAGGTCCAGGTCCTGGCGTCGGCGGCGGAGTCGCTCGGCGACGGCCGGGTCACGGTCACGTCCCGGGGGAACGTGGAGCTGCGCGGCCTCGGCGAGGGCTGTGGCATCGATCTGGCGGAGCGGCTGACGGAGGCGGGCCTGCTGCCCTCGGCCACCCACGAACGCGTCCGCAACATCGTCGCCTCCCCGACCGCGGGACTGGACGGACTCGGCCACGCGGACGCGCAGTTGTGGGCCCGCGAACTGGACACCCTGCTCTGCGCGACCCCCTGGACGGCGGCCCTCTCGGGCCGCTTCCTCTTCGTCCTGGACGACGGCCGCGGAGACGTGGCGGGGCTGGGCGGAGATGTGACCTTGATCGCAGGAGGACCGTGGGCGGCCGGCGACGGGGGGACGGGCGAGAGCACGTCGCCCGGCGGGAGCAAAGCCTCGACGGGCGGGAGTCCGCACCCCGGCGGGACCGGAGCCTCGGCGGCCGGGAGCCCGTCGCACGGCGAGACCGGAGCCTCGGTGGGCGGGAGTCTGTCCCCCAATGAGAGCGAAGCCTCGGCCGGCGGCTGCGTCGGCCCCGCCCCGCGCGCGGCCGACGCCCTGCTGTACGTCGGCGGGCAGGCGTTCCGCGTCGCGGGCGCCGACGCGCCGCGAGCGGCGCTCGCCGCGGCCGACGCGTTCCTGCGGGCCGCACAGGCCGCCGGGAACGGCGCATGGCGTGTGAAGGAGCTGCCGAACGCAGGCGCACCGAACACGGAGGCCATCGACACCGCCGGCCTGACGGCACTGCCGGGCACCGCGACTCCCGGCGCCGGAACGGCCGACGCGCCGGACGCCGGGACCGGCCTCCTCGACCTCGCCGCCGCGCTCGCACGGGCCGGGGTCGACGCCCGGCCCGTCGTCCCCGCACCGCCGCTGCCGCACGGCGCGCCGCCCGCGCCCGGGCCCCTCGGCGGGAACGCGCTGCACGTGCTCGCGCCGCTCGGACGGCTGACGGCCACCCAGCTGCGGGCGCTGCTGCCCGCCGACGAGGTACGGCTCACGCCCTGGCGCGGGGCCGTCGTCGTCGGGGCCACCCGAACGCGGCTGCCCGAGCTGGAGGCGGCCGGGCTGGTCACCGACCCCCGCTCCCCCTGGGTCGGCGTCGGCGCCTGCACCGGGCGGCCCGGCTGCGCCAAGTCCCTCGCCGGCGTCCGCGCGGACGCCGTACCCGGCACTCCCGGCCTCCCCGTCCACTTCTCGGGGTGCGAGCGCCGGTGCGGCCACCCCCAAGGCGCCCCCGGCAGCTGGGTCGACGTCCTCGCCACCGCCGAGGGCACCTACCTCGTGGACGGCCGCCCCACCCCCCGTACCTCCCTGACCGAAGCAGTCGCAACGGCCCGCACAACGAGATGAGCGAGAACGACACGATGTTCGCCTACGAGAAGGACGGCGCGGAGATCTACCGCCAGTCCTTTGCCACGATCCGCGCCGAGGCGGACCTCGCCGATCTGCCCGCCGACGTCGCCACGGTCGCGGTCCGCATGATCCACGCCTGCGGCATGACCGACCTCGTCCGCGACCTCGCCTACTCGCCGCAGGTCGTCTCCCGCGCCCGCGCCGCCCTGCGCGCCGGCGCACCGATCCTGTGCGACGCGCAGATGGTCGCCAGCGGCGTGACCCGCAAGCGCCTGCCCGCCGACAACGACGTGGTCTGCACCCTCTCCGACCCCTCCGTGCCCGCCCTCGCCGCCGAGCTCGGCACCACCCGCAGCGCCGCCGCCCTCGAACTCTGGCGCGACCGCCTCGAAGGCTCCGTCGTCGCCATCGGCAACGCGCCCACCGCCCTCTTCCACCTCCTGGAGATGATCGCGAAGGGTGCGCCCCGCCCGGCCGCCGTCCTCGGCATACCGGTCGGCTTCATCGGCGCCGCCGAGTCCAAGGACGCCCTCGCCGCCCAGACCCTGGGCCTCGACTACCTCGTCGTACGGGGCCGGCGCGGCGGCAGCGCGATGACCGCCGCCGCGATCAACGCCATCGCGACGGAAGCGGAGATCCAGGCATGAGCGCCAACGCCCCCGGCAAGCTGTACGGAGTCGGCCTCGGCCCCGGCGACCCCAACCTGATGACGGTCGCCGCCGTGAAGGCCATCGCGTCCGCCGACGTCGTCGCCTACCACTCGGCCCGCCACGGCCGCTCCATCGCGCGCTCCATCGCCGCCGAGCACCTCCGCGAGGACCACATCGAGGAGCGGCTGATGTACCCGCTCACGGTGGAGACCACCGACCACCCCGGCGGCTACCGCGGCGCGCTCGACGACTTCTACGAGGAGGCCGCGGCCCGCCTCGCCGCCCACCTCGACGCCGGCCGCACCGTCGCCGTCCTCGCCGAGGGCGACCCGCTCTTCTACGGCTCGTACCAGCACATGCACAAGCGGCTCGCGGACCGCTACGACACCACCGTCATCCCCGGCGTCACCTCCGTGTCCGCCGCCGCGGCCCGGCTCGGCGAGCCGCTGTGCGAGGCGGAGGAGGTCCTGACGATCATCCCCGGCACACTGCCGGAGGACGAGCTGACGGCCCGCCTCGCGGGCACCGACTCGGCGGTCGTGATGAAGCTCGGCCGCACCTTCCCCACCGTGCGCCGCGCCCTGGAGCGCGCGGGCCGCCTCGACGACGCGCGGTACGTGGAGCGGGCGTTCATGGCGGGCGAGCGGACGGAGATCCTCGCCGAGGTGGACCCGGAGACCGTGCCGTACTTCTCGGTCGCCGTCCTGCCCTCCCGTATCGACGCCGTCACCCCCGAGTCCCGGGAGACCGGCGGCGAGGTCGTCGTCGTCGGCACCGGCCCGGCGGGCGCTCCCTGGCTGACGCCGGAGTCGCGCGGCGCGCTGGTCAACGCCGACGACCTCGTCGGCTACACCACCTACCTCGACCGCGTCCCGGCGCTGCGCCCCGGCCAGCGCCGGCACGGCTCGGACAACAAGGTCGAGTCCGAGCGCGCCGAGTTCGCCCTCGACCTCGCCCGGCGCGGGCGCCGCGTCGCGGTCGTCTCGGGCGGCGACCCCGGTGTCTTCGCCATGGCCACGGCGGTCCTGGAGGTCGCGTCGGAGGAGCGGTACGCGGACGTTCCCGTACGGGTCCTCCCTGGTGTGACGGCCGCGAACGCGGCAGCCGCCGCGGCGGGCGCCCCGCTCGGCCACGACTACGCCACGATCTCCCTCTCGGACCGGCTCAAGCCCTGGGACGTGATCGCCGCCCGCCTGCGCGCCGCCACCCGGGCGGACCTGGTCCTGGCGCTCTACAACCCGGGCTCGAAGTCCCGTACGCACCAGGTGGCGGCCGCCCGCGACCTGCTGCTCGAACTCCGCTCGCCCGAGACCCCGGTGGTCGTGGCACGGGACGTCGGCGGCCCGGAGCAGTCGGTACGGGTCCTCACCCTCAAGACCCTGGACCCCTCCGAGGTCGACATGCGCACCCTCCTCCTGATCGGCTCCTCGCAGACACGGGCGGTCGAGCGGGGCGACGGCCGCACCATCACGTGGACGCCGCGGCGGTACGGCTGAGATTCGGGGCGCGAGATCCGAGGTGGGGGGCGGGCACAACCCTTCCCCCACCTCAGGAGTCACACAGGAGTTCCCCCGTTTCACATGCTCCACATAGGTCCGGAAAGGGCCCACCCCCTGTGATGACTCGTACCCGGCTGAGCGCCCTGGCCGTCACGGCCGCCCTCGCCGCCTCCGGTGGTCTGCTCACCGCCACCCCGGCCGCCGCGGCCGTCACCTGCACGGCCCCGGTGTGGAAGGCGGAGTTCTTCGCCAACTCCACGTTCAGCGGCACCCCCAAGCTGACCTCCTGCGACAGCGCCATCGCCGAGAACTACGGCTACGGCGATCCGGCGGGCGGCAGGCTGCCGCGGGACAACTTCTCCGTCCGCTGGTCGGTGACCCGCGACTTCGGCTCCGGCGGTCCCTTCACCTTCACCGCCGCGGCGCAGGACGGCATCCGCGTCAACCTCGACGGCGTCCGCAAGATCGACCTGTGGCGGAACGTCTCCACCACCCAGACGAAGACGGTCGACCTCACCGTTCCGGCCGGCCGCCACACCATCACCGTGTACTACGCGGCCTGGACCGGCGCCGCGAACGTCAAGTTCGGCTACGCACCCCGCACTTCGGCGACCGTGGACAAGGTGCGTCCGCTCGCGCCGACCGGCGCCACCGTCGCGTACGACAAGGCCCTCGGCAAGGTCACCCTGCGCTGGGCGGCGAACAAGGAGATGGACCTCGCCGGCTACCGCGTCTACCGGCGCCTCGGCACCTCCACCGCCTGGACGAGGGTCAGCAGCGCCACCGCCCCGGTCACGGCCGCCTCGTACGTCGACTCCCCGCCGGCGACCGGCCAGACGTACCTGTACGAGCTCCGCGCCGTCGACAAGGCCGGCAACGAGTCCCCGGGCGGCGCCGACCTGACCGTCGTGTCCGTGGACAGGACCCCGACCGCCGCCCCGACGGGCGTGGCCGCGTCCGACGGCTACACCGGCGTCGTCCTGGCGTGGCAGCCGGTCACGGGCGCGGCGACGTACACCGTCCACCGGCAGCGCACCGGCACCACCGACCCCGTCGCCCAGGTCGCGACCGGTGTCACCGCCACCACCTGGAAGGACACCACCGCCACCGAGCGGACCGGCTACACCTACTGGGTCTCGGCCGTCGACGCCGCCGGCAACACCTCGGCCCGCACCGCCGTCACCGCCACGCGCGGCGACTACGCGCCCGGGGCCCCCACGGGCCTGACCGCGGTGGACACCGGCAGCCACATCCGGGGCTTCGCCCTGCGCTGGACCGCCCCGGCGGACACCGACGTGGCCTCCTACCGTGTCTACCGCAACGGCTCCCTCCTCGGAACCGCCTCCTCCCCCTCGTACACCGACGAGAACGGCCTCTGGCACGGCACGACGTACCGGTACACGGTCACGGCGGTCGACCGGGCCGGCCACGAGTCCCCGGCCTCCGCCGAGGCTGTGGTCACGACCGAGGGCGACCTGATCGCCCCGGCGCCCGTCACCGGACTCAAGGCGACGCCGCGCGAGGACGGCGTGCTCGTCGAGTGGGACGCGAGCACGGAGCCCGACCTCAAGCGGTACGAGGTCTACCGGGCCGAGAAGTACGACGACGGCGACGGCGGCACCATCTGGCTCGCCCACCGCGTCGAGTACCTCTCCAAGACGGCCACCTCGTTCCTGCACCCGAGCGAGGCGGACGGCGAGAACGTGATGTACACCGTCATCGCCGTGGACCAGTGGGAGAACATGCTCCGGGCCGACGACCCGAGCCTGAACTGGGCCGAGGTCACCGAACTCGGAACGCCCGTCACCCCATAGCCACCCAGGCGGCGGCCTCCTCCGGGGTCGCCGCCACCGGGACGCCGGAGGGGACCGGGGGCCGGCGGATGACCACCACCGGGACGCCCGCCTCGCGGGCCGCCGTCAGCTTCGGGGCGGTCGCCGCGCCGCCGCTGTCCTTTGTCACCACGACGTCGATCCGGTGGCGGGCGAGGATCTCCCGCTCGCCGTCCAGGGTGAACGGGCCCCGGTCCAGGACGATCTCGGTGCGGGCCGGCATCGGGGCGTCCGGGGCGTCCACCGAACGGACCAGGAACCACTGCGGGCAGGCCGCGAAGGCCGCCAGGCCCATGCGGCCTGTCGTCAGGAACACCCGGTCGCCCAGGCCCTCCAGGGCACGGGCCGCCTCCTCCAGCGAGGCCACCGGACGCCAGTCGTCGCCCTCCCCCGGGACCCAGCCGGGACGGCGCAGCGCCAGCAGGGGAACATGGGCGGTGGCGGCCGCCCGGGCCGCGTTGAAGCTGATCCGCTCGGCGAAGGGATGGGTGGCGTCGATGACCGCGTCCACGGCGTGCCCCGCCATCCACTCCACGAGACCGTCGACGCCCCCGAACCCGCCGATCCGAACCTCGCCCGCCGGCAGCCGGGGGCTCGCCACCCGGCCCGCGAGCGAGCTGGTGACCCGGACCTCGCCGTGCAGCAGTCCGGCGAGGGCGCGGGCCTCGGTGGTCCCGCCGAGAATGAGTATGTGCACAGGAGCCTCTTCGTGACTTCAGGCGGCGGGCGTGAGGCCCAACTCAAGCACACCGGCCTCCGCCCGGGCTGGACGACCGGTGCCTGTGCGACGGCGGCCACCACCGCCGCGTACACCGCCCTGCTGACCGGCGACTTCCCCGACCCGGTGACGATCACGCTGCCGAAGGGCCAGACGCCGTCCTTCGCGCTGACCGCCGAGTCCCTGTCGGGCGGGTCCGCGATGGCCGCCGTCGTCAAGGACGCGGGCGACGACCCCGACGTCACGCATGGGGCCGTCATCCGCTCGACGGTACGGCTCCTGCCACCCGGCTCCGGCGTCGTCTTCCGCGCGGGGCCCGGCGTCGGCACCGTCACCCTGCCCGGTCTCCCCCTGGACGTCGGGGAGCCCGCGATCAACCCAGTGCCCCGGCATCTCATGCGCGAGCACGTCGCCGCGGTCGCCGCCGCGCACGGCGCCCCCGGCGATGTCGAGATCACCGTCTCCGTCGACAACGGCGCCGAGATCGCCCGCTCCACCTGGAACCCCCGCATCGGCATCCTCGGCGGCCTGTCGATCCTCGGCACGACCGGCGTCGTCGTCCCGTACTCCTGCTCCGCCTGGATCGACTCCATCCGCCGGGGCGTCGACGTGGCCCGCGCGGGCGGCCTCACCCACGTCGCGGGCTGCACGGGTTCGACCTCGGAGCGCACGGTCGGGGAGATCTACGACCTCCCCGAGATCGCCCTCCTCGACATGGGCGACTTCGCGGGCGCCGTCCTCAAGTACATCCGCCGCCACCCCGTCGACCGGCTCACGATCTGCGGCGGCTTCGCCAAGCTCTCCAAGCTGGCCGCCGGCCACCTGGACCTCCACTCGGCCCGCTCCCAGGTCGACAAGGCCTTCCTCGCCGACCTGGCCCGCACGGGCGGCGCCCCGGAGGCCCTCGCCGCCGAGATCACGGCCGCCAACACGGGCCTCGCCGCCCTCCGCCTCTGCGAGGCCGCCGCCGTGCCCCTGGGCGACCTGGTCGCCGCCCGCGCCCGCGACGAGGCCCTGGCCGTGCTGCGGGGCGCCACCGTCGCGGTGGACGTGATCTGCATCGACCGCGCGGGGACGGTCGTGGGCCGCTCGTCGGTGGCGGGGCCGTAATCCGAGAGGGCGTCCTGGGGGACGCCCTGCTGCGGGGGGAGCGGGTGGACGCGACGGGGATGTCGGTGCCGGCGCCGGAGTGGGCCGAGGCCCGTCAGGCCGTCGGGTAGCCGATCTCCGCGATGTCCTCGGCGAGGTCGGCGGGCGCCACCTCCGGGTTGAGGGCCGCGACGACCTCGGGCGTGAGGGGGCGCAAGGCCAGGACGTGGCGTACGGCCGCCAGGTCGACCGGGGTCTCGTAGTAGTCCGAGGCCCACTCGGCGTACGCCTCGGCCGAGCGGTCGACGAGCAGTTCGAAGATCCTTTCCGAACCGTCCGGCTCGCCGTCGCCCCAGTTGGGGAAGTCGATCGTTCCGGCCCGCCAGGCCGTGTCCGTCGGCTCGCGCCACAGGCAGGCGGTGACCAATGCCACCCCGTCCTCGTCCGAGAACGCCGGCTCCTCCACGTACGGGCGGAACAGGTCCGGCACCGAGTCGAGTACACCCGGCCAGGGTTTCGGATCCTTGTCCATGGACGCCCAGGGACTCATCGGCGACTCGTGCGAGAAGCCCCGTATGTACGCGCCCGCCGGCGAGAAGACGATCGCGTACGCATCGCCCTGGCCGTCCCGCATCGAGGCCATCTGCTCGTTCTCCGACCACCGCGCGTCGAAGGAGTAGTACCGGTCCTCCCACTCCGGGCTCAGTACGGCTTCCAGCACGGCCAGGCCCCGGCAGTGGTCGCGCAGTTCCTCGATGCCCGGCAGCACGCGGGCGACGTCGTGTACGGTCACGCGCCCATTCCACCGCACCCCACTGACACCGGATGCGCCGTCTCCCCCGCGAACCTAGGCTTGCGAAGGCAGGACCCCCACGAGAGAGGGATGTGCCCATGGCGAAGCGAGGCAACAAGAAGCGCGCCCGCAAGAAGAAGAAGGCGAATCACGGCAAGCGGCCGAACGCCTAGAAGCCGGGGCCGGACACTCGTCGGGTGTCCGGCCCGGGCGCGTCACGGGGGCGTCGAGGCCCCACCGCTCCGGCGGCCGGCGGGCCGGTGTCCGTCACGGGCCCCGTCGAGGCCCCACCCCCCGACGGCGGCTGGCCGGCGGGCGGGGAAGAGCTCAGCAGACGTGCCGCTCCCGCGCCGGGTCGTAGAGGTGGCTGTCGCGGAACTGCGAGGCCGCCAGCGTGCGGCCGACCAGGATCACGGCCGTCTTCGTGATGCCGGCCTCCTTCATCTGCGCCGCGATGTCCTCCAGCGTGCCCCGCAGCACGATCTCGTCGGGGCGGCTCGCCATCGCCACGACCGCGGCCGGGCAGTCGGCGCCGTAGTGCGGCAGCAGCTCGGACACGACCCGGTCGACGTAGCGGGCGGCCAGGTGGAGGACGAGCAGGGCGCCGCTGCGGCCGAGCGTGGCGAGGTCCTCGCCCTCCGGCATGGGCGTGGCCTGCTGGGCGATGCGGGTGAGGATGACCGTCTGGCCCACGGTCGGGACGGTGAGTTCCCGCTTGAGCGCGGCGGCGGCGGCGGCGAACGCCGGGACGCCGGGCACGACCTCGTACGGGATGTCCAGCGCGTCGAGCCGGCGCATCTGCTCCGCCACGGCGCTGAAGACCGACGGGTCGCCGGAGTGGAGCCGGGCCACGTCCTGGCCTGCTTCGTGGGCGCGGACGATCTCGGCCACGATCTGGTCCAGGTCGAGGTCCGCGGTGTCGACCAGGCGCGCGTCCGGCGGGCACTCGGAGAGCAGCTCGCGGGGGACGAGCGAGCCCGCGTAGAGGCAGACGCCGCAGGCGGCGAGGGTGCGGGCGCCCCGCACCGTGATCAGGTCGGCCGCGCCCGGGCCCGCGCCGATGAAGTAGACGGTCATGCTCCAACTCCTGCTTTCGTTACGGACCACTGCGTGACCGGCATCGCCTGGCGCCAGCCGGTGAAGCCGCCGACCGGGACGGCCTGGGCGACGGCGAGCCGGACCAGCTCCCCGCCGTACCGGCGGTAGCGCTCGGCCAGCAGCGCCTCGGACTCCATGGTCACCGTGTTGGCGACCAGCCGGCCGCCGGCCGGGAGCGCGTCCCAGCAGGCGTCGAGCAGGCCGGGGGCGGTCAGACCGCCGCCGATGAAGACGGCGTCGGGGGTGGGGAGGCCGGCGAGTCCGTCGGGGGCGGCCGCGGTGACGACCCGCAGCGTGGGGACGCCGAGGGAGGTGGCGTTGCGCGCGATCCGGGCGGCCCGCTCGGGGTCCTTCTCGACGGCGATCGCCCGGCAGGAGCGGTCGGTGCGCATCCACTCGATGCCGATGGAGCCGGAGCCGCCGCCGATGTCCCAGAGCAGTTCGCCGGGGGCGGGGGCGAGGGCCGCGAGGGTGGCCGCGCGGACGTACCGCTTGGTGAGCTGTCCGTCGTGTTCGTACGCCTCGTCCGGCAGGCCGGGTACGGCGCCGAGGCGCGGCGCGTCGGGCGCCCGTACGCAGTCGAGGGCGAGGACGTTGAGGGCGTCGAGGCGCTCGTCGTCGGACCAGGTGTCGGCGGTGCCGTCGACGAGCCGCTCATGAGGCCCGCCGAGCTGTTCGAGCACCCGCATCCGGCTGCCGCCGTACCCCTTCTCCCGCAGCAGGGCGGCGACCAGTGCCGGGGTGTGGCGACTCTCGCTGAGGACCAGGAGCCGGACTCCGTCGTGGAGGGAGGCGGTGAGGGAGGCGAGCGGCCGGCCGACCAGGGAGACGGTCTCGACGGCCTCCAGGGGCCAGCCGAGGCGGGCGCAGGCGTACGAGACGGAGGACGGGTGCGGCAGGACGTGGAGCCGGTCGGCGCCGACGGTCTCGGCGAGGGTGCGGCCGATGCCGTAGAACGTCGGGTCGCCGCTGGCGAGGACCGCGATCCGGCGTCCCTCGCGGGCGGCGAGCAGTCCGGGGACGGCGGGGCGCAGCGGGGAGGGCCAGGTGACGCGCTCGCCGGGGCACTCGGCGGTGGGCAGCAGGTGGAGCTGGCGGAGGCCGCCGACAAGGACCTCGGCGGCGCGCAGGGTCCGGCGGGCGTTCTCGGGGAGGCCGTCCCAGCCGTCCGCGCCGATTCCGACGACCGATATCGCGTGCGGGGGAACGGTGCTCACGTGGGCGAACTCTACGGGAGGGCCTGTTCGCCCTCCTCGTGACCGTGGTTACTTCTGGGCGTTCTGCCCCACGTAGAAGAGCAGCCAGACGAAGCCGGCGAACGCGTGCGTGGCGAAGACGTACACGAAGACGCGCAGGAGGACGCCGCGCTCTTTCCAGCGCTCGTAGTCGGACATGCCCTCCAGAGTACGGGCCGGAGGAGGGGCGGGCCCGGCCACTCCTAGCTAAACGGATAGTTATCCGGTACGGTGAAGGCGATGAGAGAGACCCCACGGAATACAGGGCTCGGAGCCACGGTTGAGCGTGATGATTTAAGCTTCAACCAATAGCCCGGGAACGCCCCAGCGAGAGGTGAGCACGATGCAGTTCGGGATCTTCACCGTCGGCGACGTGACGACCGACCCCACCACCGGCCGTACCCCGACCGAGCACGAGCGGATCAAGAACACGGTCGCCATCGCCCTCAAGGCGGAGGAGGTCGGGCTCGACGTCTTCGCGACCGGCGAGCACCACAACCCGCCCTTCGTGCCGTCCTCCCCGACGACCCTCCTCGGGCACATCGCCGCACGGACCGAGAACCTGATCCTCTCCACCTCGACCACGCTGATCACCACCAACGACCCGGTGAAGATCGCCGAGGACTACGCCACCCTCCAGCACCTCGCCGACGGCCGCGTCGACCTGATGATGGGCCGCGGCAACACCGGCCCCGTCTACCCGTGGTTCGGCCAGGACATCCGCCAGGGCATCCCGCTCGCCATCGAGAACTACGCGCTCCTCCACAAGCTGTGGAGGGAGGACGTCGTCGACTGGGAGGGCAAGTTCCGCAGCGCCCTCCAGGGCTTCACGTCCACGCCCCGCCCCCTCGACGGTGTCCCGCCGTTCGTCTGGCACGGCTCGATCCGCTCCCCCGAGATCGCCGAGCAGGCCGCGTACTACGGCGACGGCTTCTTCGCCAACCACATCTTCTGGCCCAAGCAGCACACCGAGAAGATGGTCAGCCTCTACCGCCGGCGGTACGCGCACTACGGCCACGGCACCCCCGAGCAGGCCGTCGTCGGCCTCGGCGGCCAGGTCTTCATGCGCAAGAACTCCCAGGACGCCGTACGGGAGTTCCGCCCGTACTTCGACAACGCGCCCGTCTACGGCCACGGCCCGTCCCTGGAGGAGTTCAGCCGCGAGACCCCGCTGACCGTCGGCTCCCCGCAGGAGGTCATCGACCGCACGCTCTCCTTCCGGGAGTACGTCGGCGACTACCAGCGCCAGCTCTTCCTGGTGGACCACGCGGGTCTGCCGCTGAAGACGGTCCTGGAGCAGCTCGACATCCTCGGCGAGGAGGTCGTCCCGGTGCTCCGCAAGGAGTTCGCCAACCTGCGGCCGGCCGGTGTCCCGGCGACCGCCCCGCTCCACCCCGCCGTACGCACCCAGGAGGCGTGAGTCATGCAGACCCTGAAGCTGGTCGCCGTTTCCGCCGGGCTGAGCGCCCCGTCCTCGACGAGGCTGCTCGCCGACCGGCTCGCCAAGGCGGCCCGGGAACGGCTCACCGAGCAGGAGTACGTGGTCGAGGTCCGGGTCGTCGAACTGCGCGACCACGCCGTCGACATCGCGAAGAACTTCGTCACGGGCTTCCCCTCGGCGGAGCTCCAGGAGTCGATCGACGCGGTGACGGGAGCGGACGGGGTCATCGCGGTGAGCCCGGTGTTCACCGCCTCGTACAGCGGTCTGTTCAAGTCCTTCTTCGATCTGATCGATCCGGCCGCGCTGACCGGCAAGCCGGTGCTGATCGGCGCGACCGGCGGCACCGCCCGCCACTCCCTCGTGCTCGACCACGCCATGCGACCGCTCTTCTCCTACCTGCGGGCGCTGGTCGTCCCGACGGCCGTCTACGCGGCCTCGGAGGACTGGGGTTCGGGCGGCGACGAGTACACGGACGGGCTGCCGTCCCGGATCGCCCGGGCGGGCCACGATCTCGCCGACCTGGTGGCGGCGCGGGGCCCGGCGGGGGAGGCGGACGACGACGAGGTCGTGCCGTTCGAGCGCCAGCTCGCCGATCTGCGCCTGGATTGATCCTCTTTGTTACGTTGGGGCGCAGATGTGCCGCGCAACGAACGGAGATCGACATGGCCGGCAGGATCGTGGTGGGCGTGGACGGTTCGGAGCAATCCCTGAAGGCACTGCGGTGGGCGGCCGGGCAGGCCGCCCTCACCGGGGACTCCCTCCAGGCGGTGATGGGATGGGAGTACCCGGCGTCCTGGGCGACGGCGCCCGGGGTACCGCCGGACTTCCACCCCGAGCAGCTCGCCGAACAGTCCCTGGACGAGGCCCTGTCGCAGGCGCTGGATCCGGCCGTCGCCGCCGGCGTTACCCGTACGGTCGTCAGCGGCAACCCGGCCCAGGCCCTGGTCGACCAGGCCGAGGGCGCGTCCCTGCTGGTCGTCGGCGACCGAGGCCACGCCGGCTTCAAGGCCGCGGTCCTGGGCTCCGTCTCCACCCGTGTGACCCAACACGCCCCCTGCTCGGTGGTGGTCGTACGGGGCGAGTGACCAGGTTGCCGTGCGACAGGATCCCAGCGGGCGCATGATGCCCTCATGGACATCAAGCTGGAACTGATCGGCGTCCCCGTCACCGACATCGACCGGGCCAAGGCCTTCTACGAGCAGGTGGGCTTCCACGCCGATCACGACATCCCCGTCAGCGACGACATCCGCTTCGTCCAGATGACCCCGCCCGGATCGGCGTGCTCGATCACCTTCGGGAAGGGCATCACGCAGATGAAGCCGGGCTCGCTCGACAACATGCAGGTCGTCGTCACGGACATCGAGGAGGCCCACGCCGATCTCAAGCGGCGCGGCATCGAGGTCAGCGACATCGACGACCAGCCGTGGGGCTCGTTCGTGTACTTCGCCGACCCGGACGGCAACCGCTGGGCGGTCCAGCAGACCACCCCGCGAGGGCAGTGACTACTTGCGGTTGTAGAGCCGCATCGTGATCGCTCCGAAGACGACCACGAACAGCGCCGACCAACCGAGCGACCAGGCGATGTCCGCCGCCGGCCAGTTCCCGGCCATCAACTCGCGTACGGCCGTCGCCAGGTGGGTCACCGGGCTGTTGTTCACGAAGGCCTGGAGCCATCCCGGCATCGTGCTCGGGTCGACGAAGACGTTGGACAGGAACGTCAGCGGGAAGATCACCATCATGCTGACGCCCATGACGGACTTCTCGCTGCGCAGCATCAGTCCGAACATGGTCCAGATCCACGAGAACGCGAACGAGAACACCAGCAGCAGCGCGACCCCCAGCAGGACGCCGGCGATGCCGCCGTCCGGGCGATAGCCGATGATCATGCCGACGGTGAGCATGACCGCGGAGGCGATCAGATAGCGGACGACGTCGCCCAGCAGATAGCCGACCATCGGCGCGGGCCGCCAGATCGGGAGCGTACGAAAGCGGTCGAAGACACCCTTCTCGATGTCGGTGTTGACCGAGACGCCCGTGTACATCGTGATCATCACGACGCTCATCACCAGGATGCCCGGCAGCAGGAACTGGATGTACGCCGAGACCGAACCGGCCAGCGCGCCTCCGAAGAGGTACGTGTACATCAGCACCATCATGATCGGGAACGCCGTCACGTCGAACAGCTGCTCCGGCACGTGCTTGATCTTCAGCATCGCCCGCCAGCCGAAGGTCATCGAGGCGGAGAGGGCGCTGGGGCGCGGCGGGCGGGACTGGCCCACGAGCAGCGCCGCGAGTTCGTCCGCCTTCGGGGCGACGAAATCGAGGGTGTCGGTGGTCTGCGTGTCCTTGCCGGTGGTGACGGTGGTCATGCCGTCGGTCCCTTCCGGTCGGTGTCGGTTCCGTCGGTGCCGGGGGCGGGGGCGGGGGCGCCGGGAGTATGGGCGCCGGGGGCGGGGGCGCCGTTCCCTTGGGGGCCGGTCGCGTCCGCGGGCCTGTCCGTCAGCGCCAGGAACACCTCGTCGAGGCTGGGCTGACCGAGCCCGAAGTTGTCGACCGTGATCCCGGCCCGCGCCAGTTCCGCAAGCGCCCGCGCGGCCTGCTCGGCGGCGCCGAGGTCGGTTCCGTGGCCGTTGACGGTGGCGGTGAGCGCGACGGGGTCGGGTTCGAGCTGCACGGACGCCTTCAGGGCGCTCCGGAGGACCTGCTCGGCCTCCGGGCGCTGCTCGGGGTCCCGGAGCCGTACGTGCACCGAACCCGAGCCGACGGAGGCCTTCAGCTCGCCCTTCGTGCCCTCCGCGATCACCTTCCCGTGGTCGATGACGGCGATACGGGAGGCCAGCTGGTCCGCCTCGTCCAGGTACTGGGTGGTGAGCAGGACGGTCGTGCCCTGGGCGACCACGGCGCGGACGATGTCCCAGACCTGGTTGCGGCTGCGCGGGTCGAGGCCGGTCGTCGGTTCGTCGAGGAACAGCAGGTCAGGGGTGTTGAGGATGGACGCGGCGATGTCGATACGGCGCCGCATGCCTCCCGAGTAGTTCTTGATCTGCTTGTCGGCGGCGTCGGCGAGCCCGAACGCGGTGAGCAGCTGCGCGGAGCGGTCGCGGGCGGCGGGGCGGGTGTGGCCGAGGAGGCGGCCGAGCAGGACGAGGTTCTCGGTGCCGGTCAGGTCCTCGTCGACGGAGGCGTACTGGCCGGTGAGGCTGACCCGGCCGCGCACGGTGTCGGCGTCCTTGACGACGTCGTTGCCGAAGACGCGGGCCCGGCCGCCGTCCGGGCGGAGGAGGGTGGCGAGCATCTTGACGGCGGTGGTCTTGCCGGCGCCGTTGGGTCCGAGGACCCCGTAGACGGTGCCGGCGGGAACGCGCAGGTCGATGCCGTCGACGGCCCGGTTCTCACCGAAGACCTTGACCAGACCCTCGGTCTCGATGGCGAGGTCGGTCATGCGCTGTCCTCCCGGCTGCCGGCGTCGGTTCCGCTTCAACCAGTCTCCGACGGGCCCGGCCGGTATGCCAGGGGGAGGACGGGGGGTCGTTTGTACGGGTGGGGGGCTGAGGCGTCACTGGGGCGGTGGGGGATGGCGGGGCGGCCGGGGACGGACGGGCGCGGCGAGGCAGGTGGTGTCCCGCCCGGGCCCGCGGCGAACGGACCCCGCCCCGTCGCCCGCCGTCGCCTGCCGTCGCCCCCGCCGGCCGGGCCCAGGTGTCCGCCCCGCCGCCCCGGCCCCGCCCCGTCAGCCCGCGGCCGTCACGTGCTGGACCAGGCCGCCGTCGACCGCCAGTTTCACGCCCGTCGTGAAGGTCGCTTCCGTCGCCAGGAACAGCGCCGCCTTCGCCACCTCGTCCGCCGTGCCGTGGCGGCGCAGCGGCGTCGCCTCGTCGCCGGCCTTCTGGAACGCCGCGAGCTGCTCCTCCGTGATCCCCTGGACCCCGCCCCCGGGTGTGTCGATGTAGCCCGGCGAGACCGCGTTGACCCGGATCCCCCGTCCGACCAGCTCGGACGCGAGCGCCTGCGCGAACGACCAGAGCGCCGCCTTCGTCGCCGAGTACACGCTCATCCCCGGCGTGCCCGTCACATCGGCGACCGAGGTCGTGAAGACCAGCGCGCCGCCGTCCCTCAGCAGCGGCAGGAGCCCCTGCACGGTGAAGTAAGGGCCCTTGATGTTCACCGCGAACATCCGGTCGAACTGGTCCTCCGTGGCCGCCGCGATCGGCGCCAGCTCCGCGATGCCCGCGTTCACGAAGAGCAGGTCCACGCCGCCGAGCCGCTCCTCGATCAGCGCCGGCAGCGCCCGTACGGCGTCCATGTCGGAGAGGTCCGAGGAGACGACGTGGACGGACGGCCCGAGCTCGGCCGCCGCCTCCTTGAGGTTCTTCGGGTTACGGCCGGTGAGCAGCACCTCGGCGCCGCCCTCGACGAGGCGCTTGGCGATGGCGAGGCCCATCCCCATGGTGCCGCCGATGATGACGGCCTTCTGACCTGCGTACGTACTCATGTGCGCGCAACTCCCCGCGTGTGGTGGTCGGTACGTGGACGACTCTGCGCGGGGCGGCTGACGATCGACTGACGGAAAGCTGTGGGTGAGGGGGTGGGTGAGAGGGGTGGGTTACGGTTTCGCCATGCGGTTCGGGGTGCTCGGTCCACTGTCCGTACGGGACGCGTCGGGGCGGGCCGTGACCGTCCCCGAGGCGAAGGTGCGCCTCCTGCTCGGCTGCCTCCTGGCACGCGAGGGGCGGCCCGTCCCCACGGACCTGCTGATCGACGCGCTCTGGGGCGACCGCCCGCCCGCCCGCGCCGCCAACGCCCTCCAGGTCAAGGTCTCCGCGCTGCGCCGGGTCCTCGGTCGCGAACGCGTCCTGCTGCGGGCACCCGGCTATCTCCTCGCCGTGGAGGAGGGCGAATCGGACGCGGCTCGGTTCCGCGCGCTCGTCGCCCGCGGGGCGCGCGTCCCGGACGCCCGGGAGCGGGCGACGCTGCTCGCCGAGGGGCTCGGCCTGTGGCGGGGCGACGACGCGTACGCGGACGTCGCCGACCACCCTCTCGTACGGGAGGAGGCGGGGCGCCTGGCCGAGGAGCGGCTCGCGGCCCTGGAGGACCACGCCGAGGCGCGGCTGGTGACGGCGGAGCCCGGCGCGTGCGCGACCCTGGCCGCCGAACTCGCCCCGCTCGTGGCCGCGCACCCCCTGCGTGAACGCCTGCGCGCGACCCACCTGCGCGCGCTGTACGGCGCCGGGCGCCAGGCCGAGGCCCTCGCCTCGTACGAGAACCTCCGCGCCCACCTGGCGGAGGACCTGGGCGCGGATCCGAGCCCAGGACTGACGGCCCTGCACACGGCGATCCTCCGCCAGGAACTGCCCCACCCGGACCGAAACCGACCCGCCGCACTTCCGCCCACCGGGCGGGACGCCGGCCGACCCGCCACACCCCCGACCACCGGGCAGGACCCCGACCGACCCACCACACCCCCGACCACCGGGCAGGACCCCGACCGACCCGCCACACCCCCCACCACCTCGCCGGACACGGGCCTCCCCGCCACAACCCCCACCACCGGGCCGGACGCCGGCCGCCCCACCACACCCCCCACCACCTCGCCGGACCCCGGTCTCCCCGGCGAACCGCCGATCGCCGGAGCCGGTCCGGCGCGCGGCGCCGCAGCGCGCGAACCCGGTGCTCTCCCGCCCGGCAGGGCGCCCGTGCCGCTGACGCACCTCGTCGGGCGGCACGACGAGGTGCGTGAGCTTCGCGGGCTTCTCGTCGGCGCGCGTCTCGTGACGCTCACCGGCACCGGTGGTGTCGGGAAGACGCGGCTCGCGCAGGAGGTGGCAGGGGGCGGGTGGTTCGTCGAGCTCGGCGCGGTGCGTGGTGGGGCGGATGCCGACGAGCTCGCCGAGGCCGTCGCCGGGGCGCTCGGGATCCGGGACGACACGGCCGCCACCCTGCCCCGCCTCGGCAGTCCCGGCGACGGCACGCAGCGCCTCGCCGCCGCGCTCCGCGACCGGCCGGGCCTGCTCGTCCTGGACAACTGCGAGCACGTCGTGGACGCCGTCGCGGTCCTGGCCGGCGGACTCCTGCGCACCGTTCCCGGGCTGCGGATCCTGGCCACCGGCCGGGAGCCGCTCGGGGTCCCCGGGGAGCATGTGCGCCCGATCGAGCCCCTCCCGCCCGCCGACGCCGTATGCCTCTTCGCCGAGCGCGCCGCCGCCGCCTCCCCCGCCTTCGCGCTCACCGAAGACAACCGCGCCGAAGTCGCCGAGATCTGCGCCCGCCTCGACGGCATCCCGCTCGCCCTCGAACTCGCCGCGACACGTGTACGGGCCCTGGGAACACGGGAGTTGGCGGTACGGCTCGGAGACCGGTTCCGGATCCTGACGACCGGGCGGCGCGGTGTCCCGCCCCGCCAGCAGACCCTGCGCGCGGTCGTCGACTGGAGCTGGGAGCTGCTCTCCGCCGCCGAACGGATCGTGCTGTGCCGCCTCTCCGTCCACCGCGACGGCTGCACGCTCGACGCGGCCGAGGCCGTCTGCGGCGACGACGGACTCGACGTCGTGGACCTGCTCGGCCGGCTCGTGGACCGCTCGCTGGTGGTCCGTGACGGCGAGCGGTACCGGATGCTGGAGTCGATCACGGCGTACGCGAAGGAGCGGCTGCACGAGAGCGGCGACGAGGCCGCCGCGAGCGACCGGCACCGCGCCTACTACCTGGCCCTCGCCGAGCGCGCCGCACCCCTGCTCCGGGGCGCCGGGCAGCGGGAGTGGCTGCGGCGGCTGGACGCGGAGGGCGCGAATCTGCGGGCGGCGTTCGACGCCTGGCCGTCCGCCTCCGCGCCGGAGCGGTTCGCGGTCGCGTTGTCCTGGTACTGGCTGCTGTCCGGGCGGCTGCGCGAGGGCCGACGCCGGTTGGCGAGGGCGGGCGACGGGGCCGAAGTGCGGTGCCTGGAGGCCGGGTTCGCGTTGCTGTGCGGGGAGAAGGCGGACACGGAGTCGCTGCCCTACGGGGCCGTCGCCGACCCGGAGGCGCGGGCGAGGGCGCGCTGGCTCGTGGCGTACGGGCACTTCAACACCGGGGAACTCGCGGAGAGCGAGCGGATCCTCGACGGCGTCGACGGACTCGGGGACGCCGGGCCCTGGGTCGGGGCGGCCGTCCACACCCTGCGGGCGGCGCACGCACTGCTGCGGGGAGACCTGGTGGCGCAGGGCCGGCACGGGCGCGAGGGGCGGGCCCTGTTCCGCGCGCTGGGCGACGTCTGGGGGCAGTCGCAGTCGGTGTCCCCGCTGGCGGCGCTCGCCCAGATCGACGGGGACTACGCGGAGGCCGCGCGGCTGCACGAGGACGGGCTGCGGCTCGCGGAGGAGCTGGGGCTCGCGGCGGAACGCTCCGCCCGGCTCTCGGGCCTCGGCCGGCTCGCGCTGCTCGCGGGCGACTGGGAGCGGGCAGCGGCGCTGCACGAGCGGGCCCGGCGGGGAGCGGCCGAGCACGGCTACAAGTTCGGCGAGGTGTACGCGGAGATGGGGCTCGCGCTCGGGGCGCGGAGGGCGGGCCGTCTCGACGAGGCGGAGAGGCTGCTGCTCGGGATCCGGGACTGGTACCAGGAGGTGTCGTCGGAGGCGGGCAATCACCTCGTCCTCGTGGAGCTCGGCTTCGTCGCCGAACTCCGCGGCGACGCGGAGACGGCCCGCGCCTGGCATCTCCAGGCACTCGCCGCGGCCCGCGCGACCCGGGACCCGCGCGCCCGCGCGCTCGCCCTGGAGGGGCTGGCCGGCGCGGAGGCCGCTGCGGGCCGCCCGGGTCGGGCGCGCTCGCTCCTGGCGACGGCGACGGCACTCCGCGAACGGGCCGGCGCGCCCCTGCCGACGGCGGAACGGGCCGACGTCACCCGTATCGCCTCGGCGGCTTCCCGCCACTGACGGCGGAGCCACCGGACCGACAGGGGACCGGTGGCTCCGAGGAACCGGCGGCTACGGGGAGGTGCGGGCGGGTGGCTGGGAGGTGCGGGCCGGGGGCTGGGAGCGGGCGGGCGTGTCCTCGTGTGTGTAGAACAGGTAGAACGAGGCGACTCCCGTGACGGCGGCCGACACGAGGCCCAGCACCGCCCCGGAGAGCACGCTGTTGTCGGACAGGCTGAACAGGAAGCCGACCGCGCAGCCGGCGAGCACCGCCCAGGCCGCCGCGCGCAGCTCGACCGGCAGGGTGTGGCCCCACTGCCGCAGCGCGTACACCGCCCCGGCGAGCACGATGCCGGAGGCCAGCCCGATGCCGACCTGGTTCCAGGTGATGATGCCGCCCGAGCGCTGGATGGCGGCGGCCCAGAAGCCGTACGCGAAGCCCAGCGTGACGGGCAGACCCCAGCCGTGGGTACTCAGGTGCCGTCGGGTCGGCACCGCTGCGTGTGCGGCCATGGCAGGAGCTCCTTCACTCTCGCCCCCTCCATCCTCAAGGGCACACCCGAAGCCCCCGCCCCCGCAACTGGATCAGTCCGCAGGTCGCACCGCGACCGCGTCGATCTCGAAGAGCATCCCCGGCAGCGCCAGGGACGCGACCCCGCTGAGCGTCTGTGCGGGCAGCCGGTCGCCGAAGGCACCGTGGAGCGCCTTGCCCAGCACCTCCAGCTTCGCGAGGTCGTGGTCGACGATGTATGAGCCGAGTCGTACGACGTGCTCGAATCCGAGCCCCACGCCCTCCAGTGCGAGCCGGAGGTTGGTGAAGGACAGCTCGACCTGGGCGGCGAAGTCCCCGGGGACGGGGGAACCGGTCGCGTCGGAGGCGTACTGGCCGCCGATGAAGACCGGTTCGCCGGGGGCGGAGGCGGCGTGGCTGTAGCCGAAGGGGGACGGGTCGTGGAGCGTCGCCGGGTTGGTGATCGTGCGCCGGTCGGTGCTGGTCATGAGGTGTGGTTCCTTCCGGGGAGTACGGCCGTCAGGCAGGCGGCCAGAGTGAGCGCGGCGCCCGTGCAGAGCACCGCGACGAGCGTGGTCGCGTCGACGAGCAGCCCACCGAGGAGGGCACCGAGCGCGATCGAGAGGCAGAAGACGCTGACGTAGAGGCCGGTCGCCGTCTCCACGTCCTCGGGTGCGGCGGCCATGAACCAGGACTGCAGCCCGACGGAGACCCCGCCGTAGGCGAGCCCCCACAGGAGCAGCAGGGCGGCGCCGGCCGGGGTCGTCCCCCCGGTGAGGGCGAGCGCGAGGAGCGCGGCGGTGAGGCCGGCGGAGAGGACGGCGAGGGTACGGCGGGGGGAGCGGCCGGCCGCCGGGCCCGCGGCGAAGTTCCCGGCCACGCCCGCGAGTCCGTAGCCGAGGAGGAGCACGCCGACGAGTCCTTCGGAGATGTGGACGTGCTCGGCGAGCACGGGCCGGACGAAGGAGTAGGCGAGGAAGTGGCCGGTCACCAGGAGGAGGGTGAGGAGCAGTCCGGTGCGGACGCGCGCGTTGTCGCGCGGCAGCCGCAGCAGCCCTCCGAACCCGGTGCGGAGTCGGGGGGCGCGCCGGGTGCCCGGCAGGTGGGGCAGCAGCGCCGCGAGAGCCGCCGTCGCCACCACCGCCATCACCCCCACTCCCGCGAACGCCCCACGCCAGCCGGTCCATTCCGCCGCCGTGGTGGCCGCCGGGACGCCGAGGACGGAGGCGGCGGAGACCCCGCCGAAGATCACGGCGGTGGCCCGTCCGATGTCGGAGGTGGGGACGAGCCGGGGCGCAAGGCCGCCCGCGAGGGCCCAGAAGCCGCCGATGGCGATCCCGAGCAGGACACGGGCGCCGAGGACGAGCGCGAAGTGTCCGGCGGCCGCGGTGGCGAGGTTCGCGGCGGCGACGAGCGCCATCAGGACGACGAGGACCGCCCGCCGGTCGGCGCCGGCCGCCCGAAGGGCGATCAGCGGGGCGGCGACGGCTGCCACGAGGCCCGGGACGGTCACCATCAGGCCGGCCGTACCGGCGGACACGTCCAGCTCGGACGCGACCGGGGTGAGCAGGCCCACCGGCAGCAGCTCCGCCGTCATCACGGTGAAGATGCCGATCGTGACCGCCCCGACGCGGGCCCAGCTCCCCTGCTCTCTATCCTGGACGTTCAACATCCAGAATTACCCCCTTGAAAAGCCCTCCCGTTCGGGAGGGCACGTCGACATCGGACCCCTGGTCGGATCGGCCGGCCGGTCAGGCGTTGGCGAACCAGTGGCGGATACGGTCCGGGGCCGCGGGCGCCTGGAGCTCCGCCCGTTCCCGGACGTCGTCCAGGGTGCGGGCCGCCAGCTCCCGCCTCCAGGCCAGCTCCGCCGCACCCATGGCGCCCGCGATCGCGCACTCGGCCCCGTAGCTCCCGGCCGGTCCGGCACCGGGCCCCTGCTGTCGGATCTCGGAACAGCGGAACGCCTCCTCCGGGCCCTCGATCGCCGTGACGACGTCCATGAGGGTGATCCGGTCGAGCGGCCGCGCCAGCCGGAAGCCGCCCTTGGGGCCGGAGACCGAGCTGACGATCCCGGCCCGGGAGAGGGCCTGGAGCTGCTTGTTGAGGTAGGCGGCGGGCAGCTCGTGGTACGCCGCGAGCCGCGCTGCCGTCACCGCCCGCTCCGGCCCGATCCAGGCCAGATTGAGGCAGCTGTGCAGCGCCCATTCGACGCCCTCGTTCATCCTCATGTTCTGGATATTAGATGTCCAGGATCCCCGACGCAAGCGCGGCGGGCCGCCGCGGCGCGTCGTCCGGACCGGGAGCACGGGCGGGGCGAGCCCCATCCGCACCGCGTCCGCCGCCCCGGAGCCCACTCCGCCCCGGAACCGGCGCACCATTGCAGCGAGGGGGAGCGGCTGCCTAGCCTCGGCACCATGCCCTCCGCAGAGATCAACGGACTCACGATCGGCTACGAGGACCGGGGCACAGGCCCCGCGCTCGTCCTGGTCCACGGCCATCCCTTCGACCGCACCATGTGGCAGCCCCAGATCGACCGCTTCTCGGCCACGCACCGGGTCGTCGCCCCCGACCTGCGCGGCTACGGAGCGACCACCGTCGTCCCCGGCACCACCCCGCTCTCCACCTTCGCCGAGGACCTCGCCGCCCTCCTCGACCACCTCGGCATCGAGGAGTTCGTCCTCGGCGGGCTCTCCATGGGCGGCCAGATCGTCATGGAGTGCCACCGCCTCTTCCCCGACCGCATCCGAGGCCTGATCCTCGCCGACACGTTCCCCGGCGCCGAGACCGAGGAGGGGAAGGCCGGCCGCCGCGCCGTCGCCGACCGGCTGGTCCGGGAGGGCATGAAGGGGTACGCCGACGAGGTCATCGACCGGATGGTCGCGCCGTACAACACCCATGCCTCGCCCCACGTCCACCGGATGATGTGCGCCACCGATCCCGAGGGAGCGGCGGCGGCACTGCGCGGCCGGGCCGAGCGCCCCGACTACACGGACATGCTCCGCACCGTCTCCGTGCCCGCGCTGGTGGTCGTCGGCCGCGACGACGCGTACACCCCGGTGGCGGACGCGGAGGCGATGCACGCGCTGCTTCCCGACTCCGGACTCGTGGTCGTGGAACGGGCCGCGCACATGCCGAACCTGGAACGTCCGGAGGAGTTCGACGCGGCGCTCGCCGCGTTCCTCGACGCTGTCTGAGCTCGGCCGTGCGCCCGGCTGTGGCCCAGTGCGTGCGTCCGGCCGCGTGCGGCTGCCCGAGCCGTGCGCGCCCGGCCGTGTGCGCCGTGCGCGTCCGGCGTCCGCTCACTCGTTCGGAGCAGTTGAACGATCGCTTCCAGGGCAACGGCCGGACGATGAGCCCATGAGCCAGAACACCGCACCCCGCGCGCCCCAGGCTGCTTCCGGCGGCACAGGGGCCTCCAGCGGCACTCTGTTCGCCGGTGTCCTCATGGTGGTCATCGGCATCCTGGACATCCTCCAGGGCATCGCCGCCATCGCCGAGGACGACGTCTACACCCGCGTCGGCGACTACGTCTTCAAGTTCGACCTGACCAGCTGGGGCTGGATCCACCTCATCCTCGGCATCCTCGTCGGCCTCGCGGGCGCCGGGATCCTCAAGGGATCCGAGTGGGGACGGATGGGCGGCATCACCCTGGCCTCCCTGAACGTCGTCGCCCAGTTCCTCTTCCTGCCCTATCACCCCTGGTGGGCGCTCTTCTCGATGGCCATCTCGATCTTCGTGATCTGGGCGCTGGCCACGGACGACACCTCCTTCCGCAAGAGCGGCGTGGCATGAGGCGCGGCCGCGCCCTCGCCGTCTCCGCCACCGCCCTCCTCGCCCTGGCGGTGACCGGCGTCACCGGCTGCACCGAGGAGAGCCAGCAGGCGGCGGAGGACATCGTCGCCTCCGCCACGGCCGCGGCCGCCTCAGCGGCGCAGGAGAAGATGAACCAGGTCAAGGACGGGGTGAACGCCACCGGCGATGTGAAGGCCGGCCCGACCGCGGTCGACGGAGACCGGACCACCGCGGAGCTCACCGCCACCAACCCGCTCGACAAGAACGCGGACTACACGGTCCTGGTCAACTTCCGTGACGACGGCGGCAATCTGCTCGACGTCGTCGTCGTGAACATCGACGGCGTGGAGCCGGGGAAGTCCAAGACCGGGACGGCGCGCAGCAATCGCACGCTGTCGGGGGAGACGACGGCGGAGGTCCAGCAGGCGCTGCGACACTGAGGGCGTGACCTCTGTCCGTACCGCCGTCGAGTCCCTCCCGCCCCCCGTACGGCCCGGACGGCGCCTCGCCGCCTGGGCCGCGGGACTGTCGCTCGCCGTGCCGAGCGTGGTGGTCGGATGCCGGCTCATCGGCGTCGACGCGGTCACCCCCGTACCGCAGTTGCTGTCCTTCCTGCCCTGGCTGGCCGTCCCGGCCGGTCTCGGACTGCTGCTCGCGCTGGTCGCGCGGCGGCGGCTGCTCGCCGGATGGGCGGCGGTCGTCCTCGCGGTGACCGCCTGGTTCGTCCTGCCGTACGGCCCGGACACGACCACCGCCCGCGGCCCCGTCGTCGAACGGCTCCGCGTGCTCACCGCCAACGTCGAGTTCGGCCAGGGCACGCAGGCGCTGGCCGAGACGGTGCGCCGGGAGCGGCCGCAGCTCGTGTACGTCTCCGAGTGCGACCGCGACTGTGTCCGCACCCTCGTCGCCGCCGTGGGCGCGGACCTCCCCCATCGCGCGGTCGTGGACGACTGGGGCGCGAAGGGATCGGCCGTCCTGAGCGCGTACCCGCTGGCCGCGCAGCCCCCGATCCCGGCCGTGATGGGAATGCCGGGCGCCACGGCGCGGATCGGCGGCCGGACCGTGCAGCTCCGGCTCGCGCACCCGCTGCCGCCGATCCCCCGCCAGATCGACCGGTGGAAGCGCGAGCTGGGACGGGTGGAGGACTTCGCCGCCGCGCACCGCGACGGCGGGCCCGTGATCCTCGCCGGCGACTTCAACGCCTCCCAGGACCACGCCGCCTTCCGCTCGCTCCTCGACGCCGGCGGGCTCCACGACGCCGCCCGGCTCGCGGGCGCGGCGCGGACTCCGACGTGGCCGCGGGAGGGCCAGGGGGCGCTGCCGCCGTACGTCCAGATCGACCATGTGCTGGTCAGCGACGACTTCCGGGTGCGCGGGGTGCGGTTCCTCGACCTCGCGGGGTCGGACCACCGGGCCGTACTCGCCGAGCTCGACCTGCACACGGGCCGCTGATCGGCCACGCTGGATTACATGGACCAGATGTACGACGACGAGCAGATACTGGCGAACATCGGCGCCCTCGTCGAGGAGGAGCGGGCCCTGCGGCAGCGGGTCGGCGGGCTGCTCGACGAGGAGCGAACCCGGCTCGCCGAGCTGGAGGTGCAACTGGACCAGTGCTGGGACCTGCTGCGCCAGCGGCGAGCGAAAGCGGAATTCGGCGAGGACCCGGACACGGCGGCGGTCCGCCCAGCCGCGGAGGTGGAAAGCTACCGCAGCTGACGCCCCCGCCCCACCAGGTTGTGGGCAGGCGTTCCGCAGGGCTGGGGGTCCCCCCGGACGGAGTCTGGGGGAGGGTGGGCACAACCCACAACGGCGCCGCACCCGTAGGCACCGGGAGCCTGGGCCCGGCAAGGGCGCCGTTCCGTTGTGCCCACCCCTTCCGCCCCAGCGGAACAGTTGCCCACAACGGGGTGGGACGAGCGGGAGGGTGGGTACCGCCCAGCGGGACGATTGCCCACACGGTGGGCGGCAGGCCGGGAGGCTCGTGGGCACCGCCCGTGGAACGAATGGTCGCAACGGGGATGGACAGGCTCCCCGCCGTAAGTTGGTCGCATGGCGCGTACCCCCCGGCTCACCCCGCCCCCCTGGCTCACCGCCGGGCTTCGACCCGCTGCCGCGCCCATCCCCTGGGCCGCCGTCGCCCGCGCCTCCGTCGCCCTCGCCGCGCCCCTCGCCGTCGGCTTCGCGATCGACGAGCCCGTCTACGGCGCCCTCGTCTCCATGGGCGCCCTGTCCGGCGTCATCGGCGACACCGCAGACGCGTACCGGATGCGGTTCTACAACATCGCCGTCCCCCAGCTCTTCGGCGCGCTCGGCGTCACCCTCGGCACCCTCGTCTTCGACCAGGGCTGGCTCGCCGTCGTCGTCCTGACCCTCGTCGCGCTCGTCTCCGGGATGATCTCCTCGATCGGCGCCGTCGCCTCCGTCTCCGGCCTGCTGCTCCTCCTCAACGCGGTCGTCGGCGCCGGCCTGCCCATGCCCGAGCCCTGGTGGAAGGCGCCCCTGCTGCTCACCCTCGGCGGCGTCGTGGTCCTGTTCCTCACCCTGCTCGGCTGGCCGATGCGCGGCGGCATCCCGGAGCGGGTGGCGGTGGCCGGCACGTACCGGGCCGTCGCCGAAGTCCTCGAAGCCGCCGGGTCGGAGACGTACGAAGAGAAACGCCAGGCCGTCACCACCTCCCTCAACCAGTCCTACGACCTCGTCCTCGCCCGGCGCGCCCGCTTCCACGGCCGCGCGCCCACCCTCGTCCGGCTGCTCGCCCAGCTGAACGTGGTGATCCCGCTGGTGGAGGCCGCCCCCGCGGCGCACTTCGCGGCCCGGCGGTTCCACCGGCCGCTGCCCGCCGAGATCCCGGCCGCCGTGCGCGAGCTGGCCGACACGATCGAGGAGGACGGCCGCACCGGCACCCCCGTCCTGGACCTCCCGGAGGCCGTGCGCCCGTCCGAGAAGGCCGTCGACCAGGCCCTGCGCCATGCCGCGACCGTCGTACACGAAGCGGAACCGAACCCCTTCAACGTCGACGACCGCCTCGGCCGCCCCGCCGCCCTGCGCGTACGGGTCCGGCGCACGGCCCGCTCCGTCCTGTTCTCCGAGGCGTCCTGGCGGTACGGGCTGCGGCTCGCGCTCTGCATCGGCCTCGCCCAGGCGCTGGTCTCGCTCATCGACGTACCCCGCTCCTACTGGGTCGCCCTCACCGTCACCTTCGTCCTGAAGCCGGACTTCGGCTCCGTCTTCTCCCGCGCCGTGCTGCGCGCCGCCGGCACCGCGGTCGGGCTCGTCACCGCCGCCCTGGTCTTCGCCGAGGTGCCTCGCGGCTGGTGGTACGTCCCGATCATGCTGGTGCTCGCCGGGCTGATCCCGGCCTTCTCCGCGAAGGGGTACGCCTTCCAGACCGCGGCGATCACCCCCGTCATCCTGCTGCTCTCCGACCTCCTCAACCACCAGGGCTTCGACCTCGTCCTGCCCCGGCTGTGGGACTCGCTCGTCGGGTGCGCGATCGCGCTGGTCGCCGGATACCTGCTCTGGCCGGAGTCCTGGCACAGCCGGATCGGCGACCGGCTCGCGGACGCCGTCGCCGACTCCGCGGACTATGTGAACCGCGCGTTCTGCACGCCCGAGCAGGCGGACCAGGCCGCCCGGATCCGGGCCCGGCGCAGGCTCTACCGCGACCTGTCGGCCGTACGCTCCGAGTTCCAGCGCGCCCTGACCGAACCGCCGCCGACCGGCACCGTCGCCTCCGCCTGGTGGCCGCTGGTCGTCGCCGTGGAACGGATCGTCGACGCGACGACCGCCGCCCGAGTCCGCGTCAACCACGGCGCACCCGCCCCCGACCCGGCGGAAGTGGCGGAAGTGGAACAAGAGTTGCGGGAGCTCGCCGACGGGCTGCGCAGCAGCGCCGTCCTGGTGGAGGTACGGACGGAGCTGAACGGCGACGAGGAGGGGGTTCTCGCACCGCTGCGCCAGGAGGTGAGCGCGGCCCGGGCCATCGCCACTCCCCGGCGCGAGACGGACTAAACACCCGACGCGGGGCGTACGGATGCCCTTACCGGCGGTCACTGAACGGAACCCTCCATACCGCCGTTACCGGAATCCACAGGTGCGACTACGATGCGCTCGATTCACCTTGATCCGTGCTCGTTCCGGCGAACAAGTGACCCGGCGACACGGTCACTTCGTCCTGCGCCACCCCCACGTGCCCCCAAGGACATCCGCCATGCGCACCACCACCGGCAGAGGCCTCCAGCCCAATGTCCTCGGGACCTTCGACACGATCGTCATGGCCGTCGCGGGCAGCGCACCCGCCTACTCGCTGGCCGCCACCACCGCCGTCCTCTTCGGCACGGTCGGCCTCGCCGGACCGGCGGCGCTGCTCTACTGCGCGATACCGATGCTGGGCATCGTGCTCGCTTACGCCCGCCTCGGCCGGATCGACGTCAACGCGGGCGCCGGATACTCCTGGGTGGGGCGCACCCTCCACCCCTTCCTCGGCTTCCTCTCCGGCTGGGCCCTCGTCGTCTCCGCGACCGTCTTCATGGTCGCCGGGTCGCTGCCCGCCGGCGCGATGACGCTCTCCCTGATCGATCCGGAACTCGCCGACAACACCCCGCTGGCCGCCGCAGTCGGCGCGGGCTGGTTCCTGATGATGCTGCTCGTTGTCCTCGGCGGCGCCCGGCTCACCGTACGGGCCCAACTGCTCATGTCGGGCGTCGAGATGCTGATCCTCGTCGCGTTCGTCCTGGCCGCCGTCCTGCACCGCGGACACGCCACCGCCTTCGACTGGTCCTGGTTCGGCTTCGAGCACTTCGACGGCCCGGCCGGCTTCGCCTCGGGTGCGCTGATCGCCGCGTTCTACTACTGGGGCTGGGACGTCACCAGCAACCTCAGCGAGGAGACCCGCAACAGCCGCCGCACCGCCGGGCTCGCCGCTCTCGTCGGCGTCGGCGTCGTCTTCCTGCTCTTCGAGGCGTTCACGGTCGCGGTCAACGTGCTGCTGAGCGCGGGGCAGATCGAGTCCGCGGGGGCGAACGTCCTGGCCGTCCTCGGCCAGGAGATCTGGCCGGGCGTCGGCGGAAAACTGCTGATCCTCGCGGTGCTGCTGTCCACGGTCGCCACTCTGGAGACCACCCTCATCCAGGTGACCCGCTCGCTGTTCGCGATGGGCCGCGACCGCACGATGCCGGCCGCGCTCGGCACCGTGCACCGCCGCTGGAACACACCGTGGGTGGCGATCGCCGCCGTCGGGGCCGCGGCACTGCTGATGTTCGGCGCGGCGGCCGCCGCCGGTTCCATGGGGTCGATCCTCCGCGACGCGGTCTCCGCGATCGGCCTCCAGATCGCGTTCTACTACGGCCTCGCGGGCATCGCCGCGGTCGTCGCGTACAAGGGGATGCTGCTGACCTCCGTACGCAACTTCCTCGTCGGCGGCGCCTGGCCGCTCCTCGGCGCCGCGTTCATGCTGTGGGCGTTCGTCGAGTCGCTGGGCGAACTCTCCACGACCTCCCTGACCATCGGCCTCGGCGGGCTGCTCGCCGGGGTCGTCCCGATGCTCGTGTACTGGCGGAAGGGGAGCGCGTACTACCGCCCGGCCCGACTCGACGCGGCGCGCGCGCTGGCGGCGGCGGACCCGTTCGGCCCGACGAGGCCGCGGGCCCGGCGGGCGGACGAGAGCTTGGCCACGGACTTCTGACGGCGGGGCTCCCACTCGCCACTCGACCACCGGTCACCGAGCCACCGGTCACTGAGCTTCTGGTTTCTGAACTACTGGTCACTGAACTACTGGTCACTGAACTACTGGTTTCCGAACTACAGGTTTCCGAGGGAGGACCCGGATGGCCGCTCTCCGCCGACCGTCCCGCTCGGCGCGCTCGACGCGCTTCACGCCCGACCTCGACCCGGACTTCGGGGACCGCGCGCTCACCGAGGCGCGCCACGACATGGTCATCGGCCGCTGGCAGGGCGTACGGGACCTGCTGCGGGCGACGGGCGAGGACTGGCCGCGCCGGACGCACCGGCTGCGGCTCCTGGCGCACGCCGCCGCGGGCAGCTCGACGGTCGACGCCTGGCGGGCGGCCGAACCGGACAGTCCGGACGCGGCGGTGCTACGGGCCGCGACCGAGGTGGTACGGGTCTTCGACACGGCCATCGCGGCCGGCCGGGGCAGCATCGTGGACCGGGGACGGCTCGACGCGACCGTGGACTCCTGCCTCGGCGCGGCGCAGGCGGCGCCCGCGGACCCGATGCCGTGGGTCTCACTCCTGTCGGTGGCGCGGCTCTACGAGGGCGGGGTGCAGCGGCGCGAACTACGGCAGTGGTTCGACGAGTTGCGGCGGAGGGACCCGTACAACACGGAAGGTCACGCGCAGCTGCTGCGCTACTGGTCGGCGCGGTGGCACGGCACGCACGGCGCGATGTACGACTTCGCCCGGGACGCGGCCGGCGTGGCGCCACCGGGCTCGCCGCTGCCGATCCTGGTCCAGCTCGCGCGGGTGGAGGAGTACCGCTACATCGCGGACGGCGCGCTCGGGCGGGGCCCGGTGCGCGGCTTCGACCAGCACTGGAAGCACGAGCTGGCGGTGACGGAGCTGCGCCGGACGCACGCCCGCTGGATCGGCGGCCGGGAGCCGGGTCGTCCGGTGGCACCGGAGGAGGTGCCGGACCTCAACTACCTGGCCCACGCGGCGTGTTACGCGGGCCAGGTGGAGGTGGCACGAGAGGTGCTGGGGATGCTCGGGGCGCGGGCATCGTGGGTGCCGTGGTCGTACACCGGGGATCCGGAGGAGCAGTTCGTACGGTTCAGGGAGGGCCTGGGGGTGGTGTGAGGGGCGGTGCCACGCCCCCCACACCACGTCTCACTCGGCTCAGACGCCGATGTCGCGACCGTCCTTGCGCCAGACGGCGACCACGGACGGGCGGACGATCTTGCCGGGTCCGTCGGGCCACTCCGACTTGGGGTTCTCGACGGAGGCACCGTCGATCTCGCCCGGGTGCTGGACGGCGACGACGACGCGGCGGTCCTGGATGATCGGGCCGCAGGTCTCGGCGCCCTTCGGGACCGTCAGGAACTGCTTGAGCTCACCGCGGCGCTCGCCCTTCGTGGCGACACCGAAGAGTCCGTCGTGCGAGCCGAGCTGGTTGCCGTCGGTGGAGATCCACAGGTTGCCGTGCGGGTCGAAGGCGACGTTGTCCGGGCAGGAGATGGGGGAGACCTTCTCCTTGGGGAAGCCCGCGAAGTACGTGGCCGGGTCGTTCGGGTCGCCGGCGACGAGGAAGAGACGCCAGGCGAAACCGTCGGAGGACGGGTCGTCCCAGTGCTCGGCGAGCTCCAGGATCTGGCCGTGCTTGTTGAGGTTGCGCGGGTTGGCCTCGTCCGCACCGGCCTTGCCGGCCTTGCCGCGGTCGGAGTTGTTGGTGAGCGCGACGTAGACGCGGCCGGAGCGCGGGGACGGCTCGACGTCCTCGGGGCGGTCCATCTTCGTGGCGCCGACCTTGTCACCGGCGAGGCGGGTGAAGACGTACACCTCCTCGGCGGTCATGCCCGGAACGTGGGAGACGTCGCCGGTGGCGAGCGGGATCCACTGGCCGCTGCCGTCGAACTCACCGTCGTTGGGCAGCTTGCCCGTGCCGTCGATCTCGGCCGCCGGGCTGTCGCCGGTCAGCTTGGCGACGTAGAGGGTGCCCTCGTCGAGCAGGGTGAGGTTGTGCTCGCGGGCGGCGCGGGAGCCGCCCTTCTTCATCCGCTTCGACGAGACGAACTTGTAGAAGTAGTCGAAGCGCTCGTCGTCGCCCATGTAGACGACCGGCCGGCCGTCCTCGGTGAGGCGGGGCTGCGCGGCCTCGTGCTTGAAGCGGCCGAGCGCGGTGCGCTTCTTCGGGGTGGAGTCGGGGTCGTACGGGTCGAGCTCGACGACCCAGCCCTGGCGGTGGACCTCGTTGGGCTCCTGCTTGAGGTCGAAGCGCTTGTCGAACCGCTCCCACTTGCGCTCGGAGGCGCCGGTGCCGATGCCGTAGCGCTTGTCGGTGGCGCTGGAGCCGTTGGCGAAGTACTGGTTGAAGTTCTCCTCGCCGTGGAGGGTGGTGCCCCACGGGGTGGTGCCGCCGGCGCAGTTGTTGAGGGTGCCGAGGACCTTGCGGCCGGACGGGTCGGCGGAGGTCTTCAGCAGCGCGGAGCCGGCGGCGGGGCCGGTCAGCTCGAACGCGCTGGTGGTGTGGAGGCGGCGGTTGAGCGGGTGCCGGGTGACGGGCGTGAGCTTGCCGGAGCGGTGCTCCTCCTGGACCACGACGACGGAGAGACCGTGGGCGGCCCAGGCGATCTCGACCTGCTCGCGGGTCGGGTTGGCGGCGTCGTAACCCTTGAACATCAGGATTTCGTCGGTGTACTCGTGGTTCGCGACGAGGACCTGGCGGTTGTGCTCGCCACGGAGCGGAAGCAGGCTCAGGAAGTCGTTGTTGTATCCGAACTGTCCGGCCTGCGCCTTGGCGGTCTGCTTGTCGGCGTCGAAGGCCGGGGCGCCGCGGAGGATCGGCTCGCCCCAGCGGATGACGACGTTCTGCTCGTAGCCGGAGGGGACCGTGACCTTGTCGGCGGTGTTGGGCGCGACGGGCGCGAAGCGCAGGCCCCGGGCGCCGTCGGAAGGCTTGCCGGGCTTGTGCCCGTAGCCCTGGCCGTCGGCCGGGGAGGCGACGGCGGGGGTGCTGCCCGAACCGACGACGGCGGCACCGGCGGCGGCCGCGACGGTGACGACGGCGGCGGTGCGCATCATCGAACGGCGGGAGTAGGCGCCGGCTATGACGTCGCCGACGTACTCGTTGTCGCTGGTGTTGGGCACCTCGTGGAAGCAGGCGTCACCACAGCGAAACCGACAGGTGAGGGCGGAACGGCCGCCTCCGTGCGGGTTGGTGCTCAGCAGCGGCAGCAGTTTGCGCACTTGGTCCTCCTCCGGCGCGTACCAGCGCCGCCCCTTGGTCCCGACATGGTGTCGGGATTCCGTCCGCGGTGACGTTATGTGTGCACATCTGCACGGGGGCGGCGGTGGAGTGAACGTCGGATGAATGCGGGGGAACCGGGGGCGGTTGATGGGCGGTTGGGAGGCCGTCGAGGGCGGATCGGCGAGGGGGCGGGAGGGCGGGTCGGGGCCGGGGCGAGGGCGGGGCGAGGGCGGGCCGGGTGTCCGCTCGAGGGGCCGCTCGGGGGGCGTTCGAGAGGCCGTTTGAGAGGCCGATCATGGAGCCGCTCGAGGGCCGGACAGGTGGCCTATGGGGCGCCGATGGCGACACACCAGGGGCCGCTAACCTTACGTGTCCGCCCTGGCCAGGGATGATTCCTCCCAGTACGGACATTCATCGCACCCAACTCATGCGAAAGGCCTCGCCCATGGGCATTCGGAGCTTGCTGCGCAAGGTGTTCGGACGCGACCGTGCGGACCAGCACGACGAAACTCCGGCAACCTCCGTCCCGCCCCAGGCGGACCGCGCGACGTCCGAGGAGCAGCAGTCGGTGACGCTCCCCTCTCCGACGTCCGCGGAACGGACGACGGAGCCGGCGGGAACGGCCGCTGCGGCGCCGGAGCGGGCGCGCGCGTCGACGCCGGCACCCACCCGCTCGAAGGAGTCGGCGGCACAGCGCGCCGCGGACGACCTGGTGGCGGCCGCCTTCGACAACCCGAAGGTCCCGGGCGCGAGGTCGTCGGAGCCGAAGGCGACGGAGGCGACGGCGGCCACGGAGGCCACGGACGCTGTGGCCGCGGTTCAGCCGGAGCCGGTTACGGCCGAGGTCGAGGTCGAGACGGCTGCCGCCGAGGCGGAGCCGGAGGCGGTTGCGGCCCAGGTCGAGGTCGAGACGGCTGCCGCCGAGGCGGAGCCGGAGCCGGAGGCGGCCGACACCGAGGTCGAGACGGCTGTCGCCGAGGCGGAGCCGGAGGCGACCGCGGCGGCTGAGGCCGGGGCGGAGGCCGAGGCCGAGGCCGAGGCGCTCGCTTCGGACGAGACCGAGGCGACCGACGCGACGACCGAGGCGGACGTCGAGGCGGTGGACGCGGCCGAGGCCGAGCCGGAGGCACCCACGGCGGACGCGGCGGTCGAGGTCGAGCCGTCGGTCGAGGCGGACGTCGAGGCGGCTGACGCCAAGGCGGAGCCGGAGACGACGGCGGACGCGACGGCGGACGTCGACGAGGCCGAGGCCGAGCCGAAGGCAGCCAAGGCTGACGCCGAGGTCAAGGCCGAGGCTGACGCCGAGGTCAAGGCCGAGGTGGACGCCGAGGTCGAAGCCGAGGCACCCACGGCGCAGGAAGTGGCCGTTGCCGAGCCTGAGGCCGAAGCTCCCGTCGAGCCGGAGGCGCAGAACGACACCGAGGCCGACGCGGCAGAGCCGCAGGCTCAGGACGAGCTCGTCGCAGCTGCCTCGGACGCCGCTCCCGTCACGGAGACCGCGCCGGAGGCAGACGTCGCGCCCGACACCACCCCCGGACCGGAGGCCGAGTCGGAGACGTCCGCCGACGACGCCACCGAGCCCGAGGCCGCACCCGTCGCCGACGAGACCGCACCCGAGCCGGTCGCCGCACTCGTCGCGGACGAGACCGCACCCGAGCCCGAGGCCACGCCCGTCACGGACGAGACCGCGCCCGAGCCGGTCGTCGAGGCCGTCGCGGACACGGTCACCGAGTCCCCCGAGCCGAAGGCGCAGGACACCCCCGCCACCTCCCTCGCCCGGGTCAAGGCCGACGCCCCCCACCTGGTCGACGCGTACAAGGCCGCCGGGGCCGCGCTCAAGAAGCAGGGGCTCGTCGGGGCGCGGGCCGCCGTGTACCTCGTCGTCGACCGCTCCGGGTCGATGCGCGGGTACTTCAAGGACGGCTCCGTGCAGCGCATCGCCGAGCAGACCGTCGCCCTTGCCGCCCACCTCGACGAGGACGCCACCGTCACCGCCGTCTTCTTCTCGACGGACATCGACGGCACCGCCGAGCTCCGCCCCCAGGGCCTCGAGGGCCGCATCGACGAGATCAACGCGGGCCTCGGCCGCCTGGGCCGTACGAACTACCACCGCGCCGTCGAAGAGGTCCTCGCCCACCACGAGAAGGCCGACCCGACCCGACCCGCGTTCGTCGTCTTCCAGACCGACGGCGCCCCCGAGTCGAAGACCGCCGCCACCCAGGCCCTCGCCGAGGCCGCCGACCGCCCGGTCCACTGGCAGTTCGTGGCCTGGGGCGAGGAGGACAACAAGGCCTTCGACTACCTCCGTAAGCTCACCGCCCCCCGCACCGGCCACTTCCTCGCCGGCGCGACCCCGTCCGAGACCGCGCACTCCGCGTTCTACGGCGGGCTGCTCGCCGACTGGCGGATCTAGCAGCGGCGCGAGGCCTCAGGGCCTGGTGGTGACGGGCAACGTCACCGTCACCACCAGGCCCCCGCCCTGCTCCACCCCACGCGCCACGGCCCCGACCGTGCCGCCGTGCGCCGCCGCGATCGACCGTACGATCGACAGACCGAGCCCAGCCCCCGGCCCCATCCGGTCGCGCCCCTCCCCTCGACGGAAGGGTTCGAAGAGCCCGGGCACGTCGTCGGCCGCCACCACGGGCCCGGTGTTGACGACGGTCAGCACGCCTCCCTGGACGGACACCTCCACCGACCCGCCGGGCACGTTGTACGCGACCGCGTTCGCGACGAGATTCCGTACGAGCTGCCCGAGCAGCACCCGGTTCCCCCGCACGACACCGCCGGCAGAGGCCACACCGTCCCCCGCGACACCGCCCCCGGCACCCCCCGCAGACGCCCCCACAGCCACAGCGGCCGCCCCGGCCATCCCGGCCGGCCCGGCCACCACCCCCACCCCATACGTCTCGCACTCCTCCTCGACGACCTCCCCCAGCCGCACGTCCTCCCGCGCCTCGAGGCCCCGCTCGCTCCGGGCCAGGAGCAGCAGCCCCTCGATGAGCCGTTCGCTGCGGCGGTTGCTGTCCAGCAGCACCTGCTTGACCTCGGAGGAGTCGTCCAGCCCGACCTGGATCGCGGCGCGCTGCGTGGCGAGCGGGGTCCGCAGCTCGTGCGAGGCGTTCGCGATGAACCGCCGCTGGCTGTCGAACGCCGCCTCCAGCCGGCCGAGCAGCGCGTCGATCGTGTCGCCGAGCTCCTTCAGCTCGTCGTCGGGCCCGCCCGCCGCGATCCTCTCGTGCAGGTTCCGCTCCGAGAGCCGCCGCGCCCGCGCGGTCATCTCGTGGACCGGCCGCAGCACCCGCCCGGCGGTCCACCAGCCCACGACGACCGCGCCGAAGGCCATGACGACCAGGGCGAGGCAGGACCACATGAGCCACTGCTCGCCGGCCGCCCGGCTGACGTCGTCGCTCAGCCGGTACGCGGTGACCGTCTCGAACGGCGCCACCACCCGCACCCGCGCCGCTATGGCCTCCGCCTCCCCCTCCGTACCGGCCCGGGACAGCAGGTTCACGACCCCCAGCAGACAACCGCCGAGGACGACGAACACTCCCCCGTACACCAGCGCGATCCGGGTCCGGATCGTCGAGCCCGCCCCGAGGAGACCCGCGCTCACAGCGCGTACCCCACGCCCTGCACCGTCCGGATCAGCGCGGGCTCGCCGAGCTTCGCGCGCAGCTTGCTCATGCAGACCCGTACCGCGCCCGTGAAGGGGTCGATGTGCGCGTCCCAGGCGCGTTCCAGGAGCTCCTCGGCGGAGACCGTGGCGCCGTCCGCCTCCAGCAGGATCTGGAGCACGGAGAACTCCTTCGGGGAGAGGTCCAGCGCACGGCCGTCCCTGGTCACGGACCTCCGCACGGTGTCCATGACGATCCCCGCCCGTTGCAGCTGCGGCGGTACGGGACGGGCGCTGCGCCGCCGCAGCGCCCGCACCCGGGACACCAGCTCGGGGAACTCGAAGGGCTTGCCGAGATAGTCGTCGGCGCCGAGGTCGAGCCCCTCGACCCGGTCCTCGGTGGAGGCCGAGGCGGTCAGCATCAGGATCCGCGTCCGGGCGGCCTCGGCGACGAGCCGGCGTGCGACCTCGTCGCCGTGGACGCGGGGGAGGTCGCGGTCGAGGACGACGACGTCGTAGTCGTGCAGGCCCAGGTAGGCGAGGGCGGCGTCGCCGCTGTAGACGGTGTCGACGGCGAAGCCGGCGCGCCGCAGCCCGGTGGCGACGAGCTCGGCGAGGACCTCCTCGTCCTCGGCGACCAGCACCCGCATACGTTCCTCCCTCGCCCCTGCCTCACCGGTACTTTCTACGGGGCCGAACGTTTCGCGGACGTCTCCGTGCGCCCACCACCCGTTATCGATGTGAGTGGATCTTGAACTGCCCGTTAGGATTTCGACCATGGCGGCCACTGGATCCGAGAAGCAGGGGGCGAAGGCGTTCTACGTCTCGACCCCCATCTACTACGTCAACGACGCTCCTCACCTGGGCCACGCCTACACGACCGTCGCAGGCGACGTGCTCACGCGCTGGCACCGTCAGCGCGGCGAGAAGGTGTGGTACCTCACCGGCACGGACGAGCACGGTCAGAAGATCATGCGCACGGCCGAGGCGAACAACGTCACGCCCCAGGCCTGGTGCGACAAGCTCGTCGAGGAGGCCTGGAAGCCCCTCTGGGAGCACCTGAACATCGCGAACGACGACTTCATCCGGACGACGGAGAAGCGTCACACCGACCGCGTGCAGGAGTTCGTGCAGGACCTGTACGACAAGGGCGAGATCTACAAGGGCGGGTACGAAGGCCCGTACTGCGTGGGCTGTGAGGAGTACAAGCTCCCGGGCGATCTCATCGAGGCCGAGGACGGCACGAAGCTGTGCGCCGTCCACAAGAAGCCGGTGGAGATCCTCAAGGAGGAGAACTACTTCTTCAAGCTCAGCGAGTACGGCCCGAAGCTCATCGAGTTCTACGAGTCGAACCCGGGCTTCATCCAGCCGGAGTCGGCGCGCAACGAGGTGCTGAACTTCGTCAAGCAGGGCCTCGAGGACCTCTCGATCTCGCGCTCGACCTTCGACTGGGGCGTGCCGGTCCCGTGGGACGAGAAGCACGTCATCTACGTGTGGATCGACGCGCTGCTGAACTACGCGACGGCGGTCGGCTACAACGAGAACCCGGAGAAGTTCAACGAGACCTTCCCGGCCAACGTCCACCTCATCGGCAAGGACATCCTGCGCTTCCACGCCATCATCTGGCCGGCGATGCTGATGGCCCAGGGCCTGCCGGTGCCGGGCCGCGTGGCCGCGAACGGCTGGCTGATGGTCGGCGGCGAGAAGATGTCGAAGTCGAACCTGACGGGCATCAAGCCGCAGGACCTGACCTCGCACTTCGGCGTGGACGCGTACCGCTGGTACTTCCTGCGCGCGATCGCGTTCGGCCAGGACGGCTCGTTCTCGTGGGAGGACTTCACCGCCCGCTACACGAGCGAGCTGGCGAACGACTACGGCAACCTGGCGTCCCGGGTCGCGGCGATGGTCGGCAAGTACTTCGACGGCGCCCTGCCGGCCGCGACGGCCGACGGTGACGCGGAGAAGGCGATCCACGAGGGCCTGGCGAAGGCCGTCGCGACGGCCGACCTGAAGATCGGCGAGGAGCTGGACTTCCAGGGCGGCATCCTGGCGATCTTCGACTTCGTGAAGCAGGTCAACGGCTACATCACGGAGCAGGAGCCGTGGAAGGTCGCGAAGGACGAGTCGGAGACGGGCCGCGCCCGCCTGGCGACGATCCTGTACACGGCGGCCGAGTCGCTGCGCGCGGTCGCGGTCCTGCTGAACGCGATCATGCCGGAGACCTCCCAGAAGCTCTGGGACTCCCTCGGCGCGGAGGCCACGCTGGGCGCCCTGTCCACGCAGCCGGTCCAGTCGGCCGGCGACTGGGGCCAACTCCCGGCGGGCTCGACGGTGACGAAGGGCGCGGTGCTGTTCCCGCGCCTGGAGGAGCCGAAGAAGGACTAGTACGTCCCCCTCCCGTACACACGACGGTGGCCGCCGCTCCCTCAGGGGG